>CALDJV010000202.1 GCA_937899305.1 uncultured Cytophagaceae bacterium | reverse complement strand
CAAAGAAATAGAGGCTAACTTTCGCAAAGGCATTATTTCGCTGCCTTTGGGTATGGAAAACGGAGCTCCACTGGAAGGGAGCCTGGATAATCTGCGTTTTTTTTATCGACGTGGGGTACGTTACATTACCCTTACCCACGGGAAAGACAATCATATTTGTGACTCCTCGACCGATCCTCGTCGTACTTGGAAAGGATTGAGCCCATTTGGAAAAAAGGTGGTGCAGGAGATGAATCGTCTGGGAATGATGGTCGATGTTTCACATATTTCAGATGATACTTTTTACCAAGTCATGACGCTGTCTAAGGCTCCAGTGATTGCGTCTCATTCCTCTTGCCGATATTTTACGCCCGGATTTCATCGCAATATGAGCGATGCTATGATTAAAACTTTGGCAAAAAAAGGAGGAGTAATTCAGATTAGCTTTGGGGCCATGTTTTTAAATCAACGATCGGCTGATTCTTACACCAAAATCAGTCAAATCAGAGCCAATTTAAGTCTTAATATTTATCAAAGGAGGGCGGCAGCACGCGCTCAGGCTCAGAAAGTACCGTTGACCGCTCACATCAGCGAAGTTGTTCAACACATTGACCATGTTGTCAAACTAGTCGGCATCGATCACGTAGGCTTGGGGTCAGATTTTGATGGAGTAGGTCCTGCACTCCCTGAAGGCCTCAAGGATGTATCGTTTTATCCCAATTTGATTTATCATTTGCTCAAGAAAGGGTATTCTGAACAAGACATCAAAAGAATCTGCTCGGGTAATGTATTGAGGGTTTGGCGAGCCGTAGAAAAGGTAGCTCAGAAATAGTTTTTTTTAGTTAGTAGTTCGGAGTCAGGAGTTGGTAGTTTTTTTGTAGTCCACAGTTTTCTTTAGTCCATAGTCCACGGTCGATAGTCCACAGTTTTTTAGTTAGGAGTTGGTAGATCGTAGTTGGTAGTTTTGTTTAGCCGATAGTCCACAGTAGCGCAAGGCGGAACAATTAGCTCAGCTCGCCAAGGCTCAGTTAATCAACAATTAAACATCAATAACCGCAGAACGCAGTTCAAGCTCTGCCAAAGGCTAATCAATACGTCGCTTTACGCAACCATAGAACAATCTAACAATGAGCGTAGCGGAACAATTTAACCATAAACCTTTATTCTTTCAATAACTTTTTCGTGCTCTCTTTTTCCTTCATTTGAATTTTAACCAAGTATAGTCCAGTGGCCAATGACTGGATCGGTAAGTCTAGCAACATTTTTTTAGTTTTCTTCTCACCTTTCATTACTTCCAATACTTTACCTTGGTTATCGGTAATCAAGATTTTATAAGGTCCAAACTCTTCATTGTTCATTTGTAAGACTGACTCGGTGGCTGACGGGTTGGGCGATATGGATATGCTTTTAGTAAACTCATTGTCTTCGATGCCAGTCACCCTCACCGTAGCCCAATTAATCAAGTTAGAAGTTGAAGAACAGCCCTCGTTGCTCACTACTACAAAATAGGTTCCGTCCTGAGCAGTTTGATAAACACTTTCGGTGGCCCCCTCTATGGCAATATAATCTCGATACCATTGGTAACTTTGGGCTCCACTTACACTGGCAGTAAAAGTATTGGTTGTACTATCAGTTACGCTAATGGTTACCTGAAATGAGGACTTGCTGATGACCACTGAGGGAGTGGTAGAAGACTTGCTACAACCATCTGAAATGACCTGACAATTGTATTCCCCGGTTTCGGTGGCATTGTATATCGGCAAGTTAGCGTTTTCGATGTTGATCCCATTGAGTTTCCATTGATAGGTGGCATCACTCACATTGGTGTTTACGACCAATAAAGCCGCTTTGCCCGAACAAATGGTGTTGGTACCTGAATTGTTGGTCACCAATACTACCAAATTACATTCTACTTTGGCCGAACTTACATTGCTGTAGGCCGATTCTCCTCCCTGGTTGCTGGCTCTCACTCGATAATCATAAGTACTGTCGGCTAATAAATCGGTGCTACTGAAACTCGTAGTACCTCCTACTACTTGGGCAATTTCAACCCAGGCAGTCTCCGCTTCACTGCTTCTTTTTCGCTCAATCTTAAAGACCAATTCATCCGCCGAGTTGTCTTTCCAGGTAAGGTCAAGCTCAGATTGAGATACCGAGGTCACTTTGAGATCAGAAGGAGCGCTTGGCGTAGGCACCGAAGGATCCACTGGAGTCACCAAAGTAGAGTCTGGTGTGTAGGGCGAATTACCGTTGTCATTGAAAGCACGCAACCTAAACAAATAAGATTGATTGGGAATCAAGTTCGTTGCGGTAAATTTGGTGGTACTGGCATCAGTCGTGCCTATTTCGGAGAAGATCAAATCGCTGAAGCCATCATTTGTTGTTCTGGCTACCTTTTTACCATTGGTAAATGTAGTTGGGGCCCAGTTATGTCGCCTTTGTCCTATCCCCTGAGTGCCCAAAAGGCTCGCTGCTTCAATCTTGAATCCTTGAGCGGTTCGTTCGGTGGTAGGAGGGTTGTCTATCGTCCAGGTGATTTCAATAGTCGTATTAGAAACAATATTGAACTGGATATTGGATGGCACCAAGGGTACATTTTGGGGTACTCCTGAAGCAATATTGGAAGGATCGAGTGATTCGCCATCATTGTTATAGGCAATTACATAGTAATAATATGTTGTCCCCGTGGTAAGGGAAGTATCTAAGTATTCAACAACATCAGTCAATACGGTGTCTACAACACTGTAAGTACCAAATTGTTCGGTAGAACGGTAAATCACAAAACCGAGTTCGTTGTCTGAGTTGTCCTCCCAGTCGAGTCCCAATTCACTCCCCGAAACCACTTCTACCAATAAATCGCTGGGGGCGCCAGGAGCATTAGACAAGGTAGCCACTGTAGCAGTATCGGTTGGAGGCGAATTACCTTCGTTTCCAGTGGCTGAAATGAGGTAAGAATACTCCGTTTTTGAATCTAAATCTTGGTCTATATAAAGCTCTGTGTCAGAAGACAAAGTGGTAAGCATCGTAAAATTGGTTTCTCCGGCCTTGCGTCTAAATATCTCAAAGCCAGTTTCATTAGATGAGTTGTCACGCCATTCTAACTGGATTTCGGTTTGACTCAATGCCAACGCATTCAGGGCACTTGGAGCCACCGGCGCATTGGCCAGCGTACTCACCATCGCGGTATCACTTGGCAAGGAATTGAGACTAGGGTCTTCTGCAATAGCAACTACATAATAAGCATAAGTAGTATTGGTTCGCAAACCAAAATCGGTAAAGGTAGTTGCGTCGGGCTGCAGTTCAAACACCAATTGGAAAGGCCCTAATGATGCGGTACCCCCTGGTGGTGCAGGCATCGTTTCAGCCCGATATACATCATACCCAAATTCATTGGTATTGTCATCGGTCCACCTGATTGATATTTGGTTACGTGTACTGCTAGAATCGGTAATGGTAGGTGTTGTCAGCCTGACAATGGCCGCTCCCGACACCAAAAAAGTGAAAGGACTGGCCGTATCGTTGGAGTTGATGGTAATGGTAGCCAAATCAGGAGCTGCTACAGTAGTGGTAGTAGGCTTGTAACGAATGCTAAAAACCTCTGAACCACCGGGCGATACTGTCAGTCCCGAAACACTGGTAGGGATAGTAAACAAACTATTGCTAGAGGCAATCGAACTAATCACTAAATCGGCATTTCCAGCATTTTGAATCTCAAACTGAAACTCCAGGGAGTCATTCACCGATGCCACACCAAAATCTGTATGATCATCGGGTTGCGTGGTAGTAGCCCCTGAAACAATCTCAAATCCATCTCCCAATACCTTGGCTTCGGGCAGTGCAACCAACCCTTGATCATGTCCATAAGCACCACTTGAACCATCAGCCGCTACTACTGCAATAGATACTGACGCAAGGGTACTCAACCCTACCGTAAAGGCTTTATTTTCTGCATCATTGGTAGATGCTGAAAAGCCGACCTGATCAGTCACATCGGGGGAAGTCATATCAGAAGTGGCATCTACCCGATATACTTCAGATGTTCCAGTCTCTAGCACATTGATGATTACTTCGTTGTTGGCTATTTTACTTGCGGTTAAGCTATTGGTAGGATCCCCCACGTGTAGGTTATTCAAAGTAGTCAATGATGAAATGACACTTGAAACCACATTACACTTCACCAAGTTCACCTGGGTAGTAGTGGTTCCTTGTTCGTAAGCCAATAAAAACTGGGTGTCGTTCAACTGAGCTACGGTCGTTCTCAAACAAGGAGTACCTACAACAGCATTGAACCCAGCTCCAGCAGTAACGCTGGCCAGGGTCACATTGACATCAAGTATCTTGGCACTTATCTGAGAGCCTCCCGAGCGATACGCTACCACTGCCTGGTTATCGTCCAGAGGTGCCAACGAAATAAAGTCGGTGTCACTGTCTCCGAAATCGCTGAAAGTACCGTTGAACTTTACTGAGCCATCGAGTGGGTCAAAGACACCAACTACTGCTCTTCCCAGGTAGGCACTAGATCCATCAAATTGGGTGTAAGCCACGACAAAATCAGTAGCCGATATGGCCGCCACTCGTAGTTCATTACCCAATGACAAAGTAGACACTGGTGTTTCTACTGGTACATCGTTGTCACCACTGATGGGGCCTAAAATCAAATCAGTACCTGAAATCATCAAAGCTACGGCATAAAACTTATGGGTGGAGGTACCATTCCCTGAATCCAGTACTACAACCAAATGAGAATCATCCAAGGCGGCAATATCAACATTGCTCGATTTGTTCCCATTTACCTCCTCAATCGTAACAGGAGTACCAAAAGTCACCGTTCCTCCTACCATTATATGCCCCATCATTACTTTTATTTCGGGAACTCCACTACTTTCTACCTGATAAACAATGACAAAAGAATTATCAGTAACACGAGTAGCTCGAACATTTTCTATCTTGTCCGTTTCAGATCCAGGCGTATTTAGCGCACTAATGGGGAGTGCATTGGGGGGGCGAAATGATTTCCGGTGATTGATAAATTTAACAATGTCAGTAACACTTGAGCCAGATTTGGCAAATGCCTGTACTTCTCTTTTGAGTCCTAGAGTATCTTTGGGAGTAAACGCCAGTAGGGGTTGCGCAAAAAAACTCAATAAGAAGATCATCGCCATTACACGATTACTCACCAAATAAATTCTTTGCCTGTTCGTATTCATCGTAGGGAATATTAGGGTTCGGTAATGATTTATGAATAAAAAATAGGTATATATAGGCTTTAATACAATTTACAGCAAATATGTAACAATTAAGAAGGCTTTTATAAAA
>CALDJV010000201.1 GCA_937899305.1 uncultured Cytophagaceae bacterium | reverse complement strand
AATATAACATACTACTAAGTTGACAGCATTGAGCGAGGACGCTTGCGCCAGCATGAGCGAAGGCTCCGTCTAATGTTTGGGTGTTAACCGAACCATACTGGTATTGAAACTTATAGTGACATCCTTTTACTTTATCATCTAAATAGGCCCAATCGAACCAACAGGTATTGAAACAATATGAGGCACAAGCGGTTTAAACAAAATGGAGTAAAAGTGGAAGTAAACCCCATGGGTATTCAAAATTGAGGACGCAAATCCCCGCGGCTACTTTCGCGGTACGTATTTTTTTTATAAATTACCTTCTATTAGCAACATCCGCCTAACCGTATCCAATAACCAATCAATCAATTTGCCCTGGGCCATACCTACCAACATTGCAGCTTTAACAATATCTCCGTAAAATATTTGTTGTTCAAAAAGTTAAATATGAAGAGCATCTTGTGTATACTGGGCATTTGTTTGCTGCCATTCATTGCTATGGGGCAAAACCAAACCGATAGCCTGAAGCAAATCATTGACTTACACAAAGGAGATGCTATTGAAGTACAAGCTCGATTCAAATACGCCGATTTATTTAGGATCAAAGATGCCACCATATTCAAGCAACAGACCGACTTGGGGCTGGCACTGGCCGAAAAAATAGGCTACCAAAAGGGCATTGCCGAAGGCAACCGTCGCTTGGGGACCCACTACCGCATGCAGAGCAACTACAACCAGGGGGTGAAATACTTTTTAAAATCATTGAAAATTTTTGAGGAGCTCCAAGATCAGCAAGGCATTGCTCGATGTTATGATCGTTTGGGCCTGGTCTACCAACGCCAGATGGCCCGTGCGCCCAAAGGCTCCAAAGAAGCGCTCTATCAAAAATCGTTGGAATACTACGCCAGAGTGAAGGCGATTTATCAGCAGTTGAACAACCGCCGATCCTGGGCGCTCAACTACGTCAATGAGGGGGTGCTGCATTTTATTTACCGCGACTATGACAAAGCACTCCAAACCTACGATGAAGGCATTGTATTTGCCCAAAAAAATAATGTAGTAGGGGTATTGGCCGACTTATACAATGTGAAAGGGATATTGCTTCTAAATCAAAAAAAAACGACTCAAGGCCTGGGTTTCTTAGAAAAGTCAATTGCAGCCTACCTGAAAATCAACAATATCTCGGGAGCCAGTTCGGCCTACCTCAGAATTGGCCAAATATACCAACGGCAAGCCCAGTACAGTCAGGCAGAAGCCTACTTCAAAAAAACGTTGGCGATGAACCGTCAAGCCAAAAATCAATATTATACGTCTTTTGCGCTGTATCGTTTGAGTAAACTGTATACCACCACCAAGCAATACCAACTGGCCAATAAATATATAGAAGAAAGCATTGGCATCAGCCAGAAAGTGGGCAATGTAACTCGGTTGATGGATGCCTATTTGGTAAAGTTCAAACTCGACTCCATTCGCAACAACTTTGAAGAAGCCTTTCGTTACCAATCCAAGTACTTTCATTTGAAAGACAGTGTATTCAACGCCCGTAAAAATGCCCAACTGACCGAAATGCTGACCCGGTACGACAGTCAAAAAAAGGAAAGTGAGAATCAACTCTTGCGCAAAGACAACCAATTGAAGCGAGAAACCATTCGCCAACAAAACATGGTCACCATTGCCATTGGGGTATTTTTGTTTCTGGCCTTGGGCTCGGCCTTGTTGTTTTTGAAAACCAATCAGCAACTTCAGAAACAAAAAAACGAAGTGGCCCACCAAAATACAATCCTTGAGAAACAGAAAGACGAGATTTCGGAGCAAAATAAATTGCTCACTGATCAACAGGCAAGAATATTAGCTCAAAACGAAGAGTTGTACCAACAGGGAGAAGAGCTCCAGGCCAATAAAGATTTTCTGGAAATGAAAAATAGGGTGTTGGAAGAAACCACCCACATTTTGGAGCAAAAAAACTCACAGATCGAAAAAAGCATCAGTGCGGGCTTGGTGATTCAGCGAGCCATTTTGCCCTCTACTACCCGGTTAGAGCAATATTTGAGCGCGTATTTTGTGTTGTATCGACCCAAAGACGTGGTCTCGGGCGATTTTTATTGGCTCTCCAAGGTAGAACGCCCCAATCAGCCTCCCAAGCTTTTGCTGGCTTCGGTAGATTGTACGGGGCATGGCATCCCAGGGGCTTTTATGAGCATGATTGGGAACATTTTGTTGGACCGCATTGTAGAAGTAGAGCGCATTACCGATCCAGCCGCGATATTGAACCGCTTGGTGGTACTGATTGTGGAGGTGCTCAACCAAAGAGAAAGCGAAAATACCGATGGCATGGACATCGCGCTGGTATCAGTAGAAAAACAAGTGGATACACCGCAATTGAAAGTCACTTTTTCGGGGGCTCGTCGCCCGTTGTTGTTCATTAAAAATCCTGAAGAGCCCCAAGCCAAGGTGGAGGAAATCAAAGGACAGCGAGGCTGGATTGGGGGAGTAGTGACCGATCCCATTGTTTTTAAAAACCAGGAAATAAGCCTGCAGCCAGGAGACATCATTTACCTGACCTCGGATGGGTTTGCTGACCAAAATGACAAAAAAAGGCGTAATTTCAGAAATGCCCGGCTCATGAATGTGTTGGAGCAAAATGCGGGGTTACCCCTTAAAAACCAACAAAAAGCACTGGAGCAAACCCTTGACCAACATATGCAAGGGACCCTCCAGAGAGACGATATTTTGGTTTGGGGGGTCAAGTTATAAGCCTCCCCCCCCCCAAAAAAAAGAACAAAGAACAAAGAACAAACAAAAAAAAGGTATGAGCAACGAACGACCCATACCTTCAATATATTTCAGCGTGAAAACCAGAAACTATTCCATTCCTTTATCACGCATTTTTTTGAACTCTATATAACGACGACGACTCGCAATTCCAAAGCCTATCATCAGCACCAAGGTGCCCAGCCACAACACATTAATCAAAGGTTTGGCCATTGTTTTCATCACCACGTGGTCTTTACTATCAGTGGTATTGACTCCAAACGTAAACGTACCCTTTTCTGGATCTAAAGTTAAAATCACAATTCTAATTCCAAGTTCGGGTGACACATCTGCTCTCCTCAACGCCCCACGCTCACTTTTCACCCTTTTGGGGTCAATCAGCAGCACGGGTTCCAGTTTGTAAGGTTTGAAGTTTTTACCCAATAAGGTAATGTGGGCCCTCACTCCTAAATTATCGCTTTGGGTAGCCACATTTAGAATGTCATCGGGTCTTACTGGCGTAATGCCTTCAAAAATAGCGATGTAGTCGTTGATGTACAAGGTATCTTTGATCCGGGCTTTCATCTCTTTCAGTGGTTTCCACTTACGACCTTCAAATGGATCGGGGTAAATGCTTGATAAATGCGTGTACAAGTCACGATTGAAACCTCGACGAATGTCGGGTGATGCGGCTGCATTTTCGGCAGAAGTGAATTGTACTTTGGGATACAAGGTAAATATTTTGCCTCTATCGTCGCGGTAATCCAAACGGTAGTACACGTTTTCAGGGTCTATTTTGACCGTATCGCCTCTTTCAAAATACTTTTCACCTTTGTAAGTGAGCCCTTCACGTACCAAGGCATGCTTGTTCGATACGGGCAGCAAATCGGTTTGCTTGATGTATTCAGGAAAACCATCTACTGCAGTATAATTGCCCTTGTACGTAACCTGATATCCCTTGATTGGGGTAGACTGATTCAAATAAAGGGTAACATGATTTTTGTTGAAATCATCGGCTTGTTTGGTTTCGCCCAGTACCCGCAATTTACCAGTCAGGTTTTTGGTCAATACCTTAGAATATCCCGACGAAAACATCATTCCGATGAGCATCATGGCAATTCCAATGTGCGAAATGGCACCTCCCGAGAGTTTGTAAGAGCGCGATTTGAGCAACCGAGTCAGTACCGTGAGGTTAGACACAATAGAGAAGATACCCGCGGTAAATAAAATGAGGTAAGTGTAAAACTGAATATAGGGGCCACTGACCAAGGCACTTAGCGATGGTTTGTCGATTTTAGAAAGGTCCAATACCAAACCAGTACCTGTGCTACGTGACAAAATGATAAACAAAGACGCAAACAGCAAGGTAAGGGTGAGGCTGGTCATCAAATCATTCCTGATTTTTTTGCGATCTGGTTTTTGCCACCACAAAAACTGCCCAATGGCGGAGAAGATGGCCACCAATATTCCACCCCAAATCTGAAACTTATTGTAATGTTCAGGTTCAGGGGGAGCCAGGTTAGACACAAATCCAAGACCCTCAGCGATTTTGTTGAATACGGGCAACGAAGTAGATACAATCACCTGAAAACCCGCCAAACAGAGGGTAAGCGAACCAATGAAAATCCAAAATTCTTTGGAGTAAGTCGTCAGTTCTTTTTGGGTAGTAGGAATGTTTTTCCAATGGCGAACGGCCAAGACAATAGACAAGACCGTAAAAGTCAATAAATAAATCAGTAATTGACCCGACAATCCCAAATCAGTAAACGAGTGTACCGAAGCATTGCCTAAAATACCACTTCTGGTCAAAAAAGTAGAATACAAAATGAGTACAAAAGTGGCAATATTGAGAATGATGGAAGCCTTCAGCGCGGTATTGCTCTTTTTAAAAGCAATCATGGTGTGCAAAGAGGCAATCAATATCAGCCAGGGTACATATACTGCGTTTTCTACCGGGTCCCAGTTCCAATACCCGCCAAAACTGAGGGTTTCGTAGGCCCAATAGCCTCCCATTAAGATACCCAAGCCCAATACGGCACCGCCTACCGAAGCCCAAGGCAACGCCGGACGAATCCATTCGCGGTACTTGCCTTGCCACAACCCCGCAATGACATAAGCAAAGGGGATCAAAGTCAACGCAAAACCTAAGAATAGGGTAGGGGGGTGGATCACCATCCAATAGTTTTGTAACAACGGATTGAGCCCAGTACCGTCTTGGGGAACCATTTTTGCGTTGGGTACAATGCCGGCATCCCAAAGCGTGATGAAAGGGTCACTACCAAATTTGCCCCCAAAAATGACGACGCCCAACACCATAGACATCAAAAATGCTTGCACTAGTGCAAATACGCTCATCATGGGAGCTTCCCAGAACTTGTTGACCTTGATAAGGATGAATCCTAGAATGACATGCCAGAATATCCACAACAGAAAGCTACCTTCTTGGCCTTCCCAAAATGCCGATACCATGTAATAGGCAGGCAAATCGTTGGCGGAGTGGTTCCAAACATAGTAAAACTCGTAATGATGATTGTATATGAGGTAAAAAAGACTCACCACCACTCCGATAACCGATGTACCGTGGATGACGAAAAACACGCGGGCAAATTTTTTCCAACTACGTACTTTCTCCTGAATGAGTGGAGCATCTTCTTTTTTTTGCAGACGGGCCGCAAAAAAATAACTTAAAGCCGAAACCAGAGCAGTCACAAATGCTATAATCACAAAAAGGTGCCCCAAATCTCCGACTAGCAGAGGTATATTCATAATAACAGGTTACTCAATATAATAGACTATTCAATTATGTACAGAAGCAGGCCTTTGACAAACGTCAAAGCTTGGTAACAGTTACGCAATAATTGTCGGTTTTCATTTTAATTTTGCTCGTCATGCTTCCTTAAAAACCGAAGCTACAGCTTTGCTGTGCTGAGCTCTGCCGAAAGCTAAATAGCCGAATAGCGCTGCTATTAGCCGATTTTGTAAGTCCTTCGCTTAGGCTCGCCCAACATTCACTGGATGTTGTCGGAAACAAACTTTTTCTGAAAATCGGACACTTATTTTGAACCTGTTACCATTAGTGAGCGGCAAGCATTTTGATTAAGAGGCATATTGCCCAAAAAATC
>CALDJV010000200.1 GCA_937899305.1 uncultured Cytophagaceae bacterium | reverse complement strand
GACTGTTAATTAAACTAAAACAACAGACAACGTGCGGAAAGTCGGCTATAAAATCTACAGGCATTTAAAAGCAAGGTGGAAGGCTCATTTCAGAGAAAATATGCGACTTGACTTTCCTGCTTTCAATACAACGAATAGTTGGAGTTAATATTAGAATTAAGGGGGAATTAAAAACCCCTACGCAAAAGCACAAAAATAAGCGATCGACCACCAATACTTTAAGTAAATAGAGATAGCGTTGTACTATTATTGACAATGAGTTGGGCAAAAATTTGGCCTCAGAGAAACTTTGTAAAGATAAACTTGTGATCTACACAATAGTCCACAACATTTAGTCCATCACCCATAACAGACCCGAGTAAATATTTGCCCTATGAATATTTGTAAACCACTGGCTTGGGCCAATATTTAAAGCAACATTGTTTAAACGCTTTTTTGAGTAGCAATGACCTCAAAATCATAAGTGATTTTGGCGGTTTTTTCTATTATTTTGGCTACCGAACAATATTTTTCCATCGATAGTTCTACGGCTCGTTGGGCTTTTTCCTGACTGATATCTCCAAATAATTTATAATGCAGATGGATAGAAGTAAAAAGTGCCGGCGTTTTATTTTGTTCCCTTTCTGCGGTAACGGTTACTTTGACATCTTCCAGGTTTTCACGTTGTTTTTTCATGATATCTACAATGTCTATGGTACTACAACCGCCAATCCCAGCCAACATCAATTGCATAGGACGAAACCCCAGGTCATGTCCTCCACTTTCAGGGTTTGAGTCTAATTCAATTGTATTGCCTTGGTCGTTGGTAGCCTGCATATGAAAGGCATCGTTGAGTCTTTCTACTTCTACTTTCATTGTATTGTTTGATAAAGTGGGAGTTAAAACTAAGTTTGGGTGACATTTACAGATGAGAAGGTATTGATTTACAAAACTTTATCATCTTGATTCTTCGAGTCATTTACTGAGATGATAAATGTCATTATAATCTACAATTTTAGGTTTTACCTTTGAAATATCAAAACGAATTGGATTGAACCATCAAAAATAAAGCAAAAAGATCAAGACGGCATTTGAGCTTGCTTTGTTTAGGCTCACTTTGCCGCTATGGGATTCTTCTCCAGTGAAGTATATCGAGATAAATAAACATGTAAAATGTTCTGGGGACAAAGTGTTGGGTGGATATTCTGCCTGGCACTTTTTTTTGATGCTTAGGGATGGTAAAAAATAAGTTACGTATTTTTATAAAACTTCTATAAATTTGCTGAGACTTTAAACCATTCTACAAACTTATGGAAGAATCTCCGGTACAGGATAAAATCACCGATCTGGAATCAAAACTAGCCAACCTGCCCTCAGATATTTCTGAGCAAGCCACTTATCAACAATACAAAGGTTGGTACCAGGATTTGGGCGAGGCTTACACCGAAGCCAAGCAACCCGAAAAAGCATCTCAAATGTTTGAACAAATATTGAGTGAAGGTCCGGCAAATTTTCAGGCATTGGCCGCCTATGAATTAGGCAAAATAGCCCTCGATGGTGAAAATTATCAATTGGCCAGCCAATATTTTGATCGAGCCATTCAATTGGGAGGTGAGCAAGAAGACGAAGAAACCCTGGCCAAGGCTCAGCATGCGTATGCTTATCTGATTTTACAGTTTGGTCAAAATACGCCCGCGCAACAAGCAGCCTTCAAACAAAATATTCAAGCGGCCATTCAATTGTTTAGAAAGCAAAAAAAATACGAGAACCTAGGGAAAGCTTTTATGGTATTTGCGGGTTATGTGCAAGCTCATATGACTTTGGTCGAAGGAATTGCCGACTTAAAAGAGATGCTCGCGGAAGCCAAAAACAACGAGGAGCCAGATTTAGAAGGGTTTATACATTATCAACTGGGGACTCATTTTGAGGCGGACGAAAACTCAAAAGATGCTTTCAAGCATTTTGAACAAGCCTTGCAGCTCAAAAACAAACATGGCGTCACGGTAAACCTGGGAGAAACCTATTATTATTTGGGATCACTGTATGATGAACAAGGAGAGACCCAAAAAGCTTTAGAGTACAATGTAATTGCATTGCGCCACATGCTGGAGGTAACTGAAATGGTGGCCCACATTGGAATGGCAGTCATTTTTTTGCAAGCTGGCATAGAAGACATCACCGATGCTGATTTGAAATCAGAAGCAGCAGATTTGTTAGAAAAAGCCAAAGAAAAAGGATTGTTGCCTGAGGAAGAAGAGGAAGAAGAAATGGTGTACAACGAACCCAAGATTGCGGAGGTACTGGAGCAAACCAGGGAAGAGATGGAAAAAGCAGAAGGATTGGCTCTGGAGGCGCTCAAAAAGAATTTTGCGGATCAAAAAGCTGCCTTACCCGAGGAAGTAGAAGTTTTTGCCGAAACGGCTTACGATCTTCTGGCAAAACTGGAGTCAGGTATTGATCGTTCCTTATTTTCGTTTTTGGCCCGTAAGAAAAACAAAGCCCGTCGTGCTGAGTTGGACGATACCCTTAAAGAAACTCAGGACGCATTGGATGGGGTTTTGGAAAGTCTTACTGAGGAACAAAAGGAAAACGTAACGGCTTGGTTGAAAAAAATAGAAGATGATTTTGTGGAATAGTAGGTTGGCTAGCTGAGTCATATTTCATATTATACCTAATAGGTTTCAGAAATATGTTAGGTATCAATTTGCTTAAACCCTTTGGTTTATAGGACTGCTCCGGTACCAAAAGTGAATATAACGCTGTATTTGGTAAATCAAGTGAAGTGTCCAAAATAAGTGTTGACCTATAAAACCTCTACAATTCTTTATATTTGCAGACCTGTACAAATTATAAACTCATTAATGATATCATATTCATGAATCCTGAAAATTTAGAATCATACAATGCCGAGTTGGGAAACGACCCCGAATTGGATGGCAAATACCTGGGTACCATTACCAAAGATTTTGTAAAAGTGGCCCACGTGCTCAAAGAAGCCTCTTATCAAATGCGTTCGCGTGGTTTCGAGTTTCCAATTTTCCCAGTAGCCAAGTATAAGATCCCAGTAGGGGAGTTGTTGTTTGAGGGCAAAGACCTTGGTTTGGAGTGGAACTACTTCGCGTCTTATAAAGATATATTTGTGCAAAATAGCTTGATTACCAAGCCCAACAAGTTTGAGTCGGCCTATAAGGACCCTGAAGAATTTTGTTGTTTGTTTGTGGTGGATGATCCTTACTCAAGTTTTATGTTTGTACCTTATCCTGAGGAAGAAGACTAATGCCTCATGTTTCGTAAATTATTTTCTGGTGGAGCCCCTTCTAAGTTAATCGATTATAAAAACAAATTACAGGAACTGTCTAGCATGTTGCTGATCAATAGTAGCCGACTGATTGATGGTGATTTTGCCGAAAGTGCCTTTATTTATCAAATTTGGAAGCTTAATGAAGGGGACAAAGACAATATCAAGGATTGGGAATTTAAAAAAAAGGTAGAAGATGCTCAGAAAGAGCTCAAACTGGTATATACCTCTTTCAACAATCTCACTTTGTCTAATCTAGCATTACGAACGGCCAGTGTACGGGTACTTTGCGAACGATGGGAAATGCTGTTTCAATGGTTGAGGGGAAGCTTGCCTGAGGTTGTAAGCCTAAGCGAAAGTGGGGTAGAGGACTTGTTCAGTGTTGCCGATATCTCTCCCCTTGAACAATACGAAGCGCTGCCCAAAGAACTGGAAGTCAATAAGCGTTTCCTAGATTTATCGTTTCGGTTTACCCAAGACCCCAACCCCCATGAGGAAGGTATCTTGGGTAAAATACAGTTGATTAAGCAACACATCAGAGATTTCATGGCCAGTAAAAGTGAGTAATGGTCAATGATTAATGATAATGCCCTTCTCTGATTTCGTAATAGCCATCGGAATAAAAAAACTCGGGGTCGGTTTGAACCAACTTGCCGTCTGGAAAGGTTTCCTGCAGCCATCCCAAAAAGTCTTGTCCAATATAAAAATTACCCCAAACTTTTCGAATATGGGGCATTTGCTTCAGTTGATTTAAGTGAGCAATTCCCGATAGTGTTTCCAGCTCTAACTCTTCCAAAGCTTGTAGGTTCATGAGGTTTTCGGGCAGGGGATTGGGTGATTGGTGTCTGGAAAAATATTGGGTGCTATGCCCCCAAAAGAAGCGTTTCAAGTTTGGAAAAAGACTCAACTGTTCTATGACCTCTTCGGTACTGGGTTGCCATTTTGCCGGAAAGTGGTAATCTTTCCCCCAATCTTTGCGAATGTCTAAGTCTTTGACCAACAAGCCAAAGTACTCGAGGTGCGTCAATTTGGTAAAGCTCTTGGGCAGTTGCTCCATCTGATGAACCATCAAATAAAATTCTTTCAACTTTTTGAGTTTTGCAATGCTGGAGGGCAGCCCCAGCAAAGAAGTGGTAGCCAATCTGAGGGTGCGTAAATGTCGTAAATCATCAATATTACCAGGAATGGCCCTCAAAGCGTGGTTTACGATGCATAAGTGCTGGAGTTGCCCCATATGAGTTAAGGTGGCTGGAAATTGGGTATCAGTCCAATGAATATATAAGGAACGTAATGATGTATTTTCGATCAATTTTTCCAGTACCACCGTAATTTGATCGGTAGAATGAGTGTTGACCAACAGCGCCACCTGTTTTGCTTGTAGCCACCCTTCCGGGAAAAGTACTTCATCATCCTGGGTTTCCACAATGAGGTGGGTTGCCCGAAGGTTTTGAAAGTGATGGGGCATATTGTCTTTTTGAGGAATCTCAATCGGGTCCATGTCTTTTTTGGGATCCAGGTTTTTGTTCGATGGGGTGAATAATGTGTGATGCTGGTTTAGATTCACGAACCATATGATGAGCTTCCAGATTGTAAACCAAATGAGGCAGAGCCTACTTGAACCAACCTGGAAGCGTGAAGCAGTATGTTCAAAATATCAACAAACCTGCTTATTTTTCAGCTTGTTTTTTTCTTTTACGCAAAATATTCACGTGTTCTTTGAGGTACTTGTTGGCTCTCGCTTCAATGTTTTTAGATTTGGTTTTGCTTTCAAATACTTGACCATTGAGATCTAGATAGTAAACATCGTTTTTCCAAATACCAGTATCCGAACGACCGCTAAGGGCGTATACTCCCCAGCCACTTTTGGTAAATATGAATATTTCATTGGGGCTGCCTTTGGTGGTCGGTTTAAATATAATCCCCCAAGTATTGCTGCTCAGGGCCAACTCTATCTCAGGCGATACATATATGGTTCCGATAAACTCTTGTTGGTAATAAGGCTTGTTGTCTTCACCTCGTCTTTTCACCTGAACCGTATCTATTTGAATTTTATCTTGATAAGCCTTATGATCTTCCAAGAATTTGCGCACATCAGTTGTGTCAGACAAATGATTGGGCTTGAGTTTGTGTTGTTTCAAAGCATTTTGGGCTTTTTTCAACAACACATCTATTTGCGGATTTGGGTTTTTCTTGTCCCAAAAAGCGGTTTTTGGTTTTTTTTTGGTGGAGGAAGAAGAAGAGGATTGATCAGTACCCGTTTCTTTGCCAGAGCAGCTCCCCAATAATCCAATGAATAAAATTGCAAAGCATAAATGCAAGTAAGAAATGTGAGTTTTCATGTAGTTTACTTGGTTATTAAATTTATAAGTAAAACGGAAAAAATAAACTAATCCAAATTTAGTGCAATATCTTGGTGCTAGACAAGTCTAAAAAATTGGCTAATAGCAGCGCTATTCGCACTATTTTTTGACGAAGTATAGCGGCCAGAGATTAGCTAAATGGATGAAGTTATTTTTGTAGTTTTTTGAAAACTTGGTAAAACTTTAAAAATGTTATTTTTGTATTTTTTATTTTC
>CALDJV010000199.1 GCA_937899305.1 uncultured Cytophagaceae bacterium | reverse complement strand
ATTGGAGCTATTAACAGTTTTATAAAATAGAAGGGGGCGAACATGTTGTTATAAAAACAAATAATTGTATAAGGGGCAGCTTGACTGTAACTTTGTACAATTAATTGTAAATTCAACTATTGTATCAACTTTAAATTTAATTATAATTATGTACCCAGAAGAATTAGTAATCCCCATGCGCCTGGATTTGACCGAAGCAGGCGTACAGGAATTGAAAACTGTCGAGGCAGTAGATAATTTTATGCAAGAAGCCAAAGGTACTGCTTTGTTGATTGTAAACTCAGTATGTGGGTGTGCAGCAGGTGCAGCACGTCCAGGTGTTAAGTTGGCTTTGTCAGAAACCAGCAATAAGCCAAATTCAGTAGTAACCGTATTTGCCGGAGTTGATAAAGAAGCTACTGCCAAGGCTCGTGAATACATGTTGCCTTATCCTCCTTCATCGCCATCAGTGGCTTTGTTCAAGGATGGAGAGTTGGTACACTTCGTTGAGCGTCATCATATAGAGGGGCGTTCTGCTCAAATGATTGCAGACAACCTCTTGGGAGCGTTTGATGAGTACTGTAAATAGTATTTACTAAATATTAATGGATATAAGGCAACGGGTATACTTACTTGTTGCCTTTTTTGTATTTTTAGAAGTAGGCCAAAAAAAATAGACTCCGAGAATATCATCCGGGAGTCTACAAAACCTAACTAATCAAAAACTTACAATTATGAAAACCTAATAAATGGTTACTGTTGTATACTTCAAGAGTACAAGGTGGTAACCGAGTCACCTTAATATTGTACAAAATTATAATTTTCTTTTCAATAAATCTACTCTCTAAACATTAGAGAGACATTTTTTGTTTCCTTGTACTATATCTTTAGCTGTTCTTTTCAATAATTAACACATTTTTAACAGGTATTAATGTTTTTTTTATTTTATTCTTACTTGCTACTATCTGCAAAATACTCGGCAGGACGAGCATTTATCAACTTTCACAATTAGTTTCTGTCAAAATATATGTTGAAACATTACATTAGAGATTTTTAGATAAATAAAAATGCTCGATTTTTTAATAACTAATTTTTTAGTTAAATTTGTAGTGGCTGATAATTCAGACGAGTTTATTCCATAACGTAAAACATGGACAAACTGTGTACAAGATCTTTTATTTTTTTTGTATTTGATTTATTTTTGAAATAATCAGTGTATTTGATAACGAAACCTATGAGTATAATTTTGATAAATTATTGAATACAAAAAAAAACAACTGAAATGAATTATAGTCGATAAAAAATTTTTATAATTGCACAACAAAAAACTGATAAGACAATGAGCTTGATAGATCAGATAAGCGGAATTCTCTCAAATTTGTTTGGGTTTGTACAACCACTCTACATCATCATCTATGCAGTGTTGGTTGGGGTGGCCATAGCACTTGCTTTTACCAAAAAAGTACCAAAGAGTTTAGCCTATACCATAGCTATTCTACCTGTGGGTATATTTTTGTTAAGTTTTATGGTAGTAGGAGTTAAAAAACCTATTGACGAGCAAGCAGAGATTGATGCCATAGAAAAGAAAGTCATTTCTAAACTCACCCTCATTAGAGATGTGCAAGAAGAAATGTTCAAGCAAAAAGGAATGTACGCCCGTACTCCTGAGGCATTGATTGAGTTTTTTAACAATGGAAAAGTACCTATTGTTGAGAAAAAAGAAAAAGATTATGGTAAAGACAGCGTGGTGGTAACAGTAGATACCTTGGATATTTTGGACGCCAAGGATGTTATCATGAATAAAATCAAAGATGCTCAAAACGCTGCAAAAACTCAGATTGAGTTGGATCACCTAAGTAGAGTAATGGGGTATGCGAAAGATTTCGCGAATATCGCGTATATTCCAAGTAACAGTAAAAAACCATTGAAGTTTGAGTGGTTTGCCGATACCATCATCAAATCAGGGGTAAAGGTACACGTAATTGAAATCAAAGATGTGGCCCCAGTAAATCCCAAACGTGGCGGTACCATTGATCCTATGACACGCAAAACAGTTGCTGAGCAATTGGCTCGTCTTAATAAGAAAAAGAATGATACTCTCTTGGGTAACATCAAAGTTGTAGAAGATTTGAGAAGACCAATTCTGAAAGAATCACGACCGATTCGTAACAAAATGAAGGAATTGAAAGAGAAGCAACAAGAAAACTCGGCTGAATACATCGCTTTGGAAAAAGAGTTTGCTCCCTTTAAGAAAGAGTTAGATCCGTTGGAAAAACGATTGAAAAGATACAAAGGCATTCTCAAAGAAATAGAAGACAAGATTACTGTCTTAAAAGAGAAACCGCTGAGGATAGGGTCCAAGGTTGATCCGACGACCTCGGGTAACTGGCAATAACAAATGCGATAGATTAACGATACAAGGCCAAGAGCTGTGTTACAATTGTGTGGCACGGCTCTTGACTCTTTATGAAGGATAGCGTACCGCGACTTTCTTTAAAACCTAATCCCCAATTATATTGGAAGCAACAGATAAATTATCCATCAGAGAGTTAAGTTTTCAGGACGATGCGTTCGATATTCAATCGTTAGGAAACTACAATTTGTATTTGTCTATTGGACAAGATGGACTAGAGATTTGTGTGATTGATACCCTCACCAATAATTGTTTGTTTCTAGAGCATTATAGTTTTTATGTAAGCTTATCTCATGGTCAGTTGACTTCTCACCTAAATTGGATTTATGACAATCATTTGTTTTTGAAAGCATACCGTTGGAATCAAATCAAGATTGCTCATCGCGGTAAAGCATTTACATTGGTCCCAAAGGCATTGTTTGAGGAAGACGAAGCCGTAAAATACCTCAAGCACCTCACTGATGTCAGAATTGATCAGACCATTTGCCATTCTTACGTAGAGAGTATCGATGCGATGAGTGTATTTTTGGTAGAACAGGAACTGATTGAGTGGTTTGAGCAAATTTATACTTCTTCGCCTAAGCTCACTTTTGTTCATCAAACCGCAGGTTTGTTAGAAGGTTTATATGCCCAAAAAAGATCCAATGTAGGCGACTTTTCTAATATCTATTTGCACATAGAACCCAAATATTTAATCTTGACTATATTCAAAGGTCGCAGTCTTGAATTTTGTAATGTGTTTCCTTTTAGCACCGAACAAGATTTTTTGTATTACGTACTTTTGGTGTTGGACGAACTGCGTTACTTTCCTGATAAAATGATTGCAGAACTTAGTGGAGGGATTGAAAAAGACTATGGCATTTATCGTTTGTTAGAGAAATATATCCAGCAGGTTGAGATTTCGCTGGATCAACGGGCGATATCTTGGGTCAACTTTGGGCCCAAGTTTGAAAAAGCATCATTATACCAGTATTTCGATTTATTTAGCTTACACATCTGATTTTTTTGACTCAGATTGATTCCAAAAACGTTGAAACACGAATGCTATAGAATTATACGTGTTTTTCAATGCTTCTGACAACTGATTTTCGTCCAACCATTCTACCCTTTCTATGTCTTCTTCTATTTGTGGAGTAGCCTTGCTGTCATCGATGCACTTCATAGCATACCATTCGGTTCTTTTGAGCATAGCTTTGCCTCTTTGAGGGTAATAATGCCAAGTAGAACATATAAAATCCTGAAGTTCCACTGCCACACTGCATTCTTCTTCTACTTCACGTAATGCGGTTGTTTCAATGGTTTCTCCCTTTTCAGCTTTGCCTTTGGGTAAATCCCATTTTCCAAGACGGTAAATCAGTAAGTATTGATCTTGGTTGGTAACCAATCCTCCGGCTGCTTTCAAAGTATGAAATAGCTTATTGATGGTTTTTTTGCTATGCTTGTACTGTTCGGCAATGATGATGCAATGGCTTAGATGAGGGTATTTTTCAGCTACAATTGCCTGAATGATTTGGGACATGAATTCAAGAGGAGGGTGGTGTAACACAATGTTACCTTCTAAAGTATCAGGCAAGGGATAAGTGTTCTGACTAAAGTCCCATATATTATCATATAATTCAGATTTAGAAAGCGCGTTATTCTTGTGTAAGGAAATATGTGTTTGATGTATAAATATATCCATAATCTTTACTTAACTTTGCGTTATTAATTTGTTAATATTGAACGAGTTAAACTATTAATCTAATTAAGTTTTTCGTAATCTAAATTATAAAATATACTATGTCTAGCCAGAAGAATGTGGCAGAAAAAGTAGCTGCTGAGTTGCTAAAAATTGAGGCAGTACAAGTACGGCCCGAACAGCCCTTCCGCTGGAGTTCAGGCTGGTATTCGCCTATCTATTGTGATGGACGTCTGACCTTGTCTTATCCGGAGGTTCGTAAATTTATAAAAACTGAATTAATTGAATTAGTAAAAAAAGAATTTTCTGACGCTGAAGCGGTTGCCGGGGTAGCTACTGCTGGAATTCCCCAGGGAGCAATGATTGCCGATGAGTTGGATTTGCCTTTTTTGTACGTCCGTTCCAAAGCCAAGGGGCATGGTAAAGAAAACCAAGTCGAAGGCAAAGTGATTCCAGGGCAGAAGGTGGTAGTCATAGAAGATGTGCTATCTACTGGAGCAAGCTCGATCAAAGCAGTAGAGGCATTGCGAGACCAAGGTCTTGAAGTATTGGGCATTGCAGCCATGTTTACTTATGGATTTGACGTAATGGAAGAGAACCTGGCTGAGGCCAACGTTACATTAAAAACATTGAGTAACTATACTACCTTGGTGGTGGAGTTTTCAAGACACCACGATTTAAGCGAAAAGATTATGGCTTCGTTGCACGAATGGCGTCGTGATCCCTCTAAATGGAAGCCTAGAGAGGTAGATGCTTAGATTTGTTTAGTCAAGCCGAAAAAAATGTAAAAAGAAGATAAAGTAGATGAAACCCTGATTGGCGTTGCTATAATGCGAATCAGGGTTTATTTATAGTGAAATCCTTGTGGCCTACATGCGATGATCCACCCCCAAGCCAAACAAAGCAAAATCATACTTCACTGGATCCTGTGGGTCTAGTTTCCTGAGATGCTCAGTGAGCTCAAGTGCAGTCTTCCAATCCATTTGTTTTCGTTCTAATAGATTGAGCTTGCGGGCTACCCGCTCTACGTGTACATCGCAAGGGCAAATCAACTGACTGGGCTTGATTTTTTTCCATATACCAAAATCAACCCCTTTTTCATCATCTCTTACCATCCATCTCAAAAACATATTGATGCGTTTGCAAGCCGATTTACGCGCAGGGGTAGCCACATGCTTGCGGGTGCGTTCTGGATATTCTTTGAGGCTAAAAAAGCGATTATGAAAGTTAATCAAAGCTTTTTCGATGTGTAATTCGTCGCTAGAAAATCCTTCAGCAAAAGCCTCTTCCAAGGACGTTTGCTTTTGGTAAAAATCCTTGAAAAAATGAATGAAATACAAGGTATCAGTGGCATTAAAAGTACGATGCTTGAACGATAACAATGCTTTGAGGTCATTTTCTTGATGATGGAGTACAAAGTCGTGGGGAGCGCCATCCATGAGTTGTATCAACTCCTTACATTTTTTGATAATGGTAGTACGATTGCCCCAAGCCAACACCGCCGCCCAAAAACCCATGATCTCAATGTCTTGTTGTTTGGTAAATGAATGAGGAATGCAAATGGGGTCATTCTCTACAAAATCAGGTTGATTGTATTTTTCAACTGCCTCATCTAAAAACGCTTTGAGATTGGCCTCATCCAATACGTGGGGTAATTGCATATGTACAAGAATTTTGATCAATAAAAAAATGGTGAATACTGCGAGATGAAGTGCTCGGAGTACTCACCACAAAATTACGTGATTGTCGACTTTTTTTGGCCTTTCAGAATGCGTTTTTTACAAATTA
>CALDJV010000198.1 GCA_937899305.1 uncultured Cytophagaceae bacterium | reverse complement strand
ACTATGGACTGAAAATCAAAAGCTACGAACTACTGACTACCAACTCCTAACTAAAAAACTGTGGACTATGGACCATCGACTGTGGACTAAAAAACTAAAAAAACGAATTACCATGAGCAAATTTACTCAAGAAAATATAGAAACTTTGGAACAGATCATCCTGGCACGCCGAGACGTGAGAGGAAATCGATTTACAGACACTCCAGTGGCTCAAAAAGACATAGATAAAATTCTGTTTGCTGGGGTAAATGCACCTTCGGTTGGGTTTTCTCAACCTTGGGAATTTGTGGTAATTAAAGACCTGGCGATTAGAAATAAAATCAAAGAAAGTTTTTTTGAAGAAAACGAAAAGGCCAAACAACTTTTTGAAGCAAAGAAAGCGGATGCATACACCCAATTAAAATTAGAAGGGATCGTAGAATCAGCGTTGAACATGGCCGTTTTTTATAAACCAAGCAAACACCCTGTTTTGGGGCAAACTTCGATGAAGGAAGCTGGAGTGTATTCGGTGGTTTGTGCCATACAAAATATGTGGTTGATGGCCAGAGCCTTGAATATTGGTTTGGGTTGGGTAAGCATTTTAGACCCCAATAAAATCAAAACGATTTTAAATGCCCCCGAAGACAGGCAACTCATCGGTTATTTATGTTTGGGGCATGTAGACAAGTTTTACGAGAATCCAGAGTTGGAACGTTTGCAGTGGGAAAAACGGAAGAACATCAATGATGTGGTTATCAAGGAGTCTTATCAATAAATGAAGCAAGGGCACATACAAGTCGACTTTTATTTAATCGGTATTGGCAATCACCCATCTCCAAGGTGGGATGACGAGGCCTTGGAGGTGATCAATACATCAACGGTTTTTTCGGGTGGAAAGCGCCATTATGCATTGGTGAAACCATACTTGCCTCAAAACCATACCTGGATTGAAATTTCAGGAAAAATGGATGCGCTGATTCAACAATACAAGACAGTAGAAGCACCTATGGTGATTTTTGCTTCGGGCGACCCTTTTTTCTATGGTTTTGGCAACACATTGCAACGTTTATTGCCCAATGCACAGCTCAAGGCATTCCCTTATTTCAATAGCATTCAGCTGCTTTGCCATAAAACACAAACCAACTACAATCAATTGACCTCCGTATCGGTTCACGGCAGAGATTGGTCGGCTTTGGACGAAGCATTGATCAATAGACATGAATTGATTGGGGTGTTAACCGATCACAAAAAAACACCCGCAGCAATTGCGAAACGAATGTTGCAATATGGTTTTGATAACTATGCTATTACGGTCGGTGAAGCTTTAGATGGGGAGGCTGAACACATCGAACAACTCGATTTAGCGACTTGTACCACCAAAAACCATGATAGGCTCAATTGTGTGTTATTGAAACAAACTACCCCTAAAGAAAAATCATTTGGCATTCCCGATGCTGCTTTCATTCCTTTGGAAAACCGGGCCAATATGATTACCAAAATGCCTATCCGTTTAAACACAATAAGCGCTTTGGCATTACAACGTAAAAGGATTTTTTGGGATATGGGTGCTTGCACCGGATCGGTGGCCATTGAGGCCAAACAACATTTTCCTCATTTAAAAATCATTGCTTTCGAAAAACGCATTGCCTGTACTGACATTATTCAGAAAAATGCTGAGCGCTTTTCGACACCTGGTATTGAGATCATTATTGATGATTTTTTTCATCTTGATTTAGACAACTTTGAAACACCTGACGCGGTATTTATTGGCGGACACGGAGGTCGACTCAAAGAGTTGATTCACCTCATTCACCAATTAAATCCTGCGGCACGCATCGTAACCAATGCAGTCCGAGAAAGCAGTTCCCAAATATTTGTAGAAGAACTTAACGCATTGAATTATACAATGAGTACGCACACAATACAACTCAACGAACATAATACAATTCGCATTCACACCGCAGAAAAACAATAAATGAAAAAAATAGCCATCATAGCAGTTACTGAACAAGGCCTTGAAAAAGCCCTTGTGATTCAGAAAGAGTTTCCAAAATCATTGGTCATCACTACCTTGTCATCGAGCAATGAAAACGTATCCACGATTGCATCCATTTCAGATTATCTAAACGAAAACTTCGTAAAATTAGAGGGCATTTGTTTTGTTACTGCTTTGGGTATTTGTGTACGGCTTATTGCCCCTTACATTCAAGATAAAAAGGTGGACCCTGCCATTATATCGGTAGATGATTTGGGCATCAATGTACAGTCGGTACTAAGTGGGCATCAAGGGGGGGCAAATGATTTTGCAACAAAAGTGGCCGCGGTTTTAGGAGCAAACCCGATCATATCTACCTCGAGTGATGTACAAAATATCTGGCCGCTAGATACGCTTGCCAAGCAATATGATTGGACAGTAGAAAGTTCATTGCCCATGAACAAAACAATGGCGTTGTTTGTAAACAATCAACCCACGGCATTGCTCTTAGATGTGAAAGACAAAGGCACCCAGTATTTAGAGAAAACCGCGCCCAATTTTGTCACTATTTTTTATGATGAAGCCGACATAGACTACACTCAATTTGAGCTGTTGATTATCGTGAGTTATAAGGTCTACGAAGCAAGCATTCCAAGTTTACTTTATATCCCCAAAGTACTTTCTATAGGTTCAGGATGTTCTAAAGAGTTAGATCCAGCATTGTTTGACACTACTTTGAAAGAAGCATTACAGGGTAGTAACATCCACTTTTCGGCGGTTAAAAATTTTGGATCGATAGACATCAAAGCAAACCAACCAGCGTATTTAGATTTTAGTGCTAACAATGCGATTCCTTTCAGCACATTTACCACCGATGAAATAAATACGATTACTGTTCCAAACCCGAGTGAAGTAGTACAATCTAAAATTGGGGTTGCAGGCGTTTCAGAATCAGTAGCGATGTTACTTTCTGGAAATAAAAATGTGTTGCTTGAAAAGCAGAAAATCCATTTGGACAATGGTGAAAAGTTTACCCTTTCGGTAGCCATAGACCCCAGTGCTGAACGTAAAACTGCAGTAGCCATTATTGGAGCGGGACCTGGCGACGAAACATTGATTACTGTAAAAGGAAAACAATATTTAGAAGAAGCCGATTGTGTGTTGTATGCAGGTAGCTTGGTGCCCGAAGAAATGACCAGCTGGTGTAAACCAGGGGCCGTTGTTAGAAACTCGGCCATGATGACCCTAGAGGAGCAAGTGTCTATCATGCAAGCACATTATAAAAAAGGAAACTCAATTGTGCGTTTACAATCGGGAGATCCGTCTTTGTATGGGGCCATCCAAGAACAAATGACCATTTTTGACGAATTGGGGATGGATTATTTTATTGTACCCGGAATTTCGGCCTTCAGTGCTGCTGCTGCCGTCTTAAAATCCGAATTTACGATTCCTGAAGTAGTGCAATCCATTGTGTTAACCCGAGGAGAAGGCAAAACACCCATGCCACCCAAAGAAAGTATTTCGGCATTTGCGGCCACGAATGCAACCATGTGTATCTTTTTGAGTGCGGGCATTGCCAAAAAAGTACAAGCCGAGTTGTTAGAACATTTTGATGCCGATACTCCAGTAGCAGTCATGTACCGAATCTCCTGGAAAGATGAAGAAATTTTTCAAGGAAAATTGGAAAACCTGGCCGAAATTGTAAAGAAAAGCAAGAAAACCAGAACGGTATTGATTGTAGTAGGGCACGCCATTGGCGCCCGAAAAAACCGTTCTCAGTTGTACAGCCCAGAATGGAAGCATATTTTTAGAACCAATAAGAAATTTGTAGTCACCGAATAAAACTTCATTAAATGTAGGTAATTGTTGTCGCTACGCTCATTGTTATATTGTTGAATTGTTATACAACGCATCGCGAAACAATTTAGCAATATAACAATTGAACAATACAAATAAGTGCCTTGGGAGACGTTGCATAACACCAATCATTGATAAATAGTAAAGAAAATGATACTTGTATTTGGAGGAACCACCGAAGGAAAAAAAGTCGCGGCTTTATTAGAAAGTTTGGCGATGCCTTTTGTGTATTCTACCAAAACCAAAATCTGTTTTCAAGAAACCAAAGTGGCGAGGTATACGCATGGTGCTTTAGATGAAGAACAGTTGGAACGTTTCCTGATAGCAAATAAGGTGAAAATCATCATCAATGCGGCACACCCTTTTGCCGAATTACTGCATGGCACCATTGCTAAAGTGGCCCAGCAACTACAATTACCCGTGATACGATTTGGGAGAAAACTACTGCCTCAAACCGTTCACCCATTGGTGTTCTATGTCAACACCTATGAAGATGCCTTGGCATTATTAAAAGAAGATCAACGATTACTAGCGCTGACCGGAGTGCAATCCATCGAAAAAATAAAGTCTTGGTGGCAAAATCATCCCACGTATGTTAGAATACTTGACCGGCCCGCATCATTGGCGATGGCCACAGCAAGTAATTTCCCAACAAAACAATTGATTTTGGGTTTACCTTCGGCCGATTTGGAAAAAGAAATTGACTTGATTCAAACCCATCAGATAGACGTGATACTCACTAAAGAAACGGGGAGCAGTGGCTTTTTAAGTACCAAAATTGAAGCTGCGTTGAAGACAAATACCCAAATCATAATTATCAATCAACCCAAAATACCCGCCTATTTTGATGTAGCATATCAAGTAGATGAGTTGGAGTTGTTCATTGCTAAAACGAGGGTGATATGAGTTTAAGAAAAGTTCCAAAAGGCCCATTGAAGGAGGGTTTTACTACGGGTACTTGTGCCACTGCTGCGGCCAAATCAGGGTTGATGGCGATCATTCATCAACAAAAGCAGGCCGGAGTCAAAGTACATTTGCCCATAGACAAAGTTCTGACAATCCCCATTCATCATTGTGAATTTACCGAAAATACCGCCAATTGCTCGGTAATTAAAGATGCGGGAGATGACCCTGACGTGACCAATGGAGCCGAGATCGGTTGCATTCTGGAATTAACTCCCGAAAAAGGGGTGCAATTTTTTGCCGGAGAAGGAGTAGGCACGGTGACACTTAAGGGGCTGGAATTGGCCATTGGAGAACCTGCCATCAATCCGGTGCCCAGGAAAATGATCACCAGTGCCATCCAAAAACTATTGCATGAGCACAGTTTAGAATGTGGGGTATCGGTAACGGTGTACGTGACCAACGGCAGGGAGTTGGCCAAACGAACCCTCAATGAGCGAGTGGGGATCATGAATGGCATTTCTATTTTGGGAACCACCGGAATTGTAAAACCCTATTCGGCGTCCTCTTATATAGCGAGCATAGAGCAAGGAATTGATGTAGCCGTGGCCAACAAGGCGACCGAGTTGGTGATTAATTCGGGGGCGAGAAGTGAAAAGTATTTGGCCCACAAGTTTGGTCATTTACCCGAATATGCTTTTATCCATTATGGCAATTGGATAGGAGAGACCCTCAATAAGATCAACCAATCACCCATCAAAAAGGTAAGCATTGGAATTATGTTGGGCAAGGCGGTAAAATTAGCTGGTGGAATGACGGATACCCACAGTTGTGTTTCTAGTTGGAACAAAGATTTTGTTATAGATTTGGCCCGAAAAGTGGGGTATGAGGATGCCGAAAAAATCAAATCCTTGAACATGGCAGGGCGGTTGATTGAGTTGTTTGAATTTGAGCAAAACGCTCCTTTCTTTCAGCTGTTATTACAACATTGTTATGAGCATACCCATATCAAAATCAAACAGGTGGCACTCGATATTTACCTGATTCATAAAAACGGAACCTTTATTAAGTATATAAAAAAATGAGTTTTGACAATGATACAAATAAATAGCGTAGCAGCATACAATTATTTTTTTAGTTCTAAGT
>CALDJV010000197.1 GCA_937899305.1 uncultured Cytophagaceae bacterium | reverse complement strand
GAGCATATGCAGCATATTTTAACATATGCTACATAAGGCCAAAGTCGAGCTAAGCTTTTTCATAATCAAATTGAATTAAAAACAAGATTAAGAATCAGGTCAAACTATTCTTTATTGCTCTATTATTGCATTGTTGCGCCTTCGGCTCATTGCTCTATGGTTAAATGGTTGCGCGAGGCGACGTGTTATTTTACGTTTTTCACTTTTCATTCAATTAGTGGACTACCAACTCCTGACTACGAACTCCCAACTAAAGAAAACTGTGGACTATGGACTGTCGACCGTGGACTAAAAAACTATGGACCATTGACTATCGACTAAAAAAACCGTGGACTAAACAAAAACTACTTTGTTCCCATCGTTACATACCTGAACGATATTAGAAACCGTTCAGGTGCAATTTTTCCTATTAAATTATTGGGGCACGGTGGCTAACGAAACGAAATAAACATGCCAATAAAAAATGACCGTAGGGCACTGGGTTTCACCGCAATGCGGGTTTGACCATCGGATGAATAGCGATAATCCAGGGTTTGATCAATGCCAAAGGGGTTGTTGACCGAAGCAAAAAGAACGGTAAAGTTTCCCGCAATCGCAGTATTGTGACTGATGTTTACATTGAAGTTGTGATAATGAGGAGTTTTATCAGCCAAAAAACGATCATTGTTTGGATTGAAATAAGTACGCCCAGCAGCAAAAGCATAGGTCATGCCCAACCGAGTATTGATGGCCTTGATTTGGTACTTGATCACTGCGCTCAAAGTATGCTCAGGGGCAAAATCTGGAGTAGCCTCTTCGGGATAGTTTCGATAATTTCTTCGGGCCTGAATGTAAGAGTACGACAACCAGTAATCTAGGTTTTTTACCGTTTTTTGATCACGCCAAAACACATCAATCCCTCGTGAAAACCCTACCCCAGCATTATTATAAGTAAACGCCGATTCATTTTTTATGAGGCTTTCATAATCTTTATAATAAGCTTCTATCCGAAAAGTACGTTTATTGGCAATCATCCATTGATAGTTGAGGATGTAATGGGTGGCCTGTTCAAAGTCCAATCGATTATTTTGATACAAAAAATCGGGTTCTGGGGTTTGGTAAAACTGCCCATAAGCTACCGAAACCTGGCTATTTTGGCCAATTTTGTAAGCCAATGAGGCCCGAGGTGAAAGTCGAGTGTCGTTTAATAACTGAGAACGATCTAAACGCAACCCTACCCTACCGGCAAATCGTTTGGTAATAAAAAAGTCCGTTTCTACATAGGCTGCTCCATAATTATCTAATAAAGTACCTCCAAAATTTCCCCCAGTAAACACGCGTTGCACATCACCATTCAACTGATGCAGTTCCCCACCCAATTTGATACTCACATTAGAAGTAATATCTCGGCTGAGGGTTACTTTGGTTTGCATGAGGGTTTCGGTATTGTCTACCTCAAACCCATCAAATTTGACCACCTCCCCGTCGCGGCTGTATGATACGCCTGCATACATAAACCATTTTTTACCCAATGCTCCTCGATAAGACGAATTCAGGTAAATGTTTTCATTGCGATTACGAAAATTGGTAGGTGCACTGGGATTATCTAAATTGGGGAAACGAACCGCCATATCTCCGTATTGGTATTGTATCTGCGTTTTGTACATTCCTCCATTTTGGTCTTTATGACGAAAACCAATGGTACCTCCATAACCCACTGGGGCTTGTTGCCAATCTTGATTTTGACGATTTACCGCGTACAATGGGTTGAGGTTGCTGTAGCCTATGCTTCCCAAAATCGCTGTATTATCACTCAAAAGTTGAGTACGGGTAGCACCAATACCTGCTGCCGTAATAGAGGCACTGTAGTTGCTCCTTCTGGGTAAATCCTGAGAGTTGAGTAACAACACCGAAGAAAGTGCCTGACCATACTCTGCCGAATATCCTCCAGTGCTAAAGGTGGTACCTTTGAACTGAAAAGGATTGAAACGCCCCCGAGCTGGAACATCGGGCACACTACTAAAGAAAGGTTGCAACACAATGGTACCATCAATAATTGTTTTGGTTTCGTAAGCCTCTCCTCCCCTTACAAAAATACCTGTTTCGTCATTGGCAGGTGAAACCCCCGGCAACGTACGCAAAGCCCCATAGATATCACCATCGGCACCAGCAGTAGTTACAATATCCAGTGGTTTCAAGATCACCGCTTTCTTTTCGTCACTGGCCTCGAATGCACCCGCAACAATGCTCACTGGATTCAATATTTCGGCACTTGGCTTTAGGATGGGGTTGATGATGATGGTTTCGCCATTGAGCCTGATCACTTGTTCAAATGGTTTGTAGCCAATAAAACTCGTAGTCAAAGTGGCCTTGCCCGTGGCTTGGGTCACAAAACTAAATACCCCTTCTTCGTTGGTCACTCCCCCATCGAAAATGTCTTTGAGGTATACATTGGTAAAAGGAATGGGCTTGCCTTTGGCGTCTACTACCTTTCCTTGGATCGTAGTAGAAGTTTGAGCAAAAGTGGCCTGGACAAGGCCACTTACAATCATTAATACAAATAAAGTTTTCATGGGTCTATATCGGTTTGTATGATAGACCTATGATAGGTATTTTGAAAAGTAATGAGAAAATAAGTAGATCAATGGGGAACAATCGTAGAAGAAACACAAAAACCAGTAGAAATGGGTTGGCCATTATTGGTGTGGTGGAGCTTGAATATTCGACAGTATATCATCAAACTTTGGCCAAGTATGACATTCAAAATGAGTGACATTCTACCGTGGCTACGACAGTTCATCCAACACTTTGAGGTTTCTGGCTGAGATTCCTCCTATTTTTTCTAAAACGGTGAGAATTTGATTTTTCTCTTCTTCTGAGATACTGTTTTTGTCTTGGTTGGGGGTAAGAAACATCGCCAACAAGGTACGAGGTAGTTTAAGCCAACCAGGTATCTCGCTGTAAATCAGATTGTTTCTAAGATCATCAGAACTTACCCGAGCTGCGGTGAGCATACTATCCAAGAGGTAGTCGCTTAGGTTTTCACTCTGATTCAATTCTTTTAATGCGGTGTATAAGATGGGTTCTACCTGAGCAAAATGGTGCAAGACGTAGGTAATTTCTTCTTTGATAATGTAGTAATTGAATTGGGGATTTTCTTCGTGATGTTTTTTGATCAAATCGTGAAAATAACGCTTCTCAAACATATCTATTTGGCCATCGGCTCGTAGCACTTCTATTACTGGAAACAGCATCAGCAATTCTCTGAACTCTTCCATTAATAAACCTCGCTCGGCTTTTTGTTGGTTGTATGCTTTTAAGCTTTCTTTCATTTTTTTAGTTAGTAGTCCATAGTTTCTTTAGTTGGGAGTTCGTAGTCAGGAGTTGGTAGTTTTCTTTAGTCGATAGTCCATAGTAGCGCAAAGCGGTGCAAATCAATCAATCATCAAAAATCAATAATGATGATAATGTGTTGCTTCGCGCAACCATTTAACCATAGAACAATGAGCGCAGCGGAGCAATGTAACAATAAACCGAAGGCGGTCAAACCTTCAACCCTAGAATCACGATGTCGTCTGTTTGGTCGCTTTCTCCCTGCCAACCTGCCAATGCATCCTCAAACTTTTGGGCTTGTTCTTCCATAGGCAGCACACTCACTTCTTCAATCAATGAGATGAATTTCTTTTTCAAGAACTTTTGTTTGCCACCACTGGGCCCTCCCAATTGATCCTGGAATCCATCGGAGGCTAGATAGAAGATATCTCCCTTCTCAAAGTTAATGGCGTGCGAACTAAATTCTTTTTTCTTACGAGATAAGGTACTCCCAATAGATATGTTGGTTCCTTTAATATAAGCCAGTTCTTTGTCTTTGCTTTTTACATAAAAGAGTGGTGTTTTGGCTCCACAAAAGGTAGCCAGGTGATTATCCATATCAAAGTTGATCAACCCTAAATCCATTCCATCACCATCGCGTCCTTCATCTTTTACCTGCTCTTTGAGGGTTTCTTTTACCTTTACATTCAACTGAGTCAATATCTCTTTGGGGTCGGTAATGTTGTCTTCTTTTACAATCTGATTGAGCAATGTATTACCAATCATTGTCATAAAACCACCTGGAACCCCGTGACCAGTACAGTCAATGGCCGAAATAATGGCATTGCCTCCTTTTTGGGCAAACCAGTAAAAATCGCCTGCTACAATGTCTTTAGGTTTATAAAGAATAAAATAATCTTGAAAAGCCTCGGCAATGAATTCTTGCGCGGGTAAAATAGATTCTTGAATTGTCAAAGCATAACGAATACTATCGGTAATCTTGGTGTGTTGGCGCTCAAGCTCTTGTTGCTGGTTTTTGAGTTGGGCATTTTTTCTATCCAAAATGTTTTTGGACTCTTCCAGCATTTCATTTTTACGATTAATCTCGGTTACTTTTTCACCCAGCAATTTATTTTGCTTGCGATTGCGTCGGTTAAAAATAAAGAACGCAATCACCAACAATAACAAAATAATGGCCACCGAAGCAAAAATAAGGGTATTCCTTTGGTTTTCAGCTTGTTGAGCCTTTTGTTTCAAAGCCAGTGCTTGCTTTTCTTTTTGAGCTAAATCGCTTTGGGTTTGGGCTAACTTTAGCTTGTTTCTCACCTCGTCTACCACTTTGGCCTGGAGACGGCTCAAACTATCACTGGTTACTTTGTTTTTGGTAAGATCATCAGTGATCCGGTCCAATCTCTTGAGTAATAATTGTCTTTGAGCTTCAGTAATGTTTTCATCGTCTAGCTTCTTTCTAATATCTTCGGCCTCTTTTGTCAAACGAGATCTTTCACTGCTCAGCTCTTCATTTCTGGCCGTCATCAAGCTTTCAAACTCATCTACTTTGATGATCAGTTTCTCTCCGGTTCGGGTAGTCACCACTACTGTATCGCTTTCATTTCTCAATCCCTGCTGCACACTTACCAACAAAAACTGCTGCTCCTTGTCATAAGTCAAGTTGACTACATCATACCCGTCCACTCGGTATTCGTATTTGGTAGTGAGCGCATAGGGCAGTTTTACAAACCCATTTTCATCTGATTCGTTGCGCTTATTATCTGCAATGAGCACCTTGCCTTCCAATGGTTGGCCTGTACCATTTTCTAAAATCTTAACTGCAATCACTGGCCTGGCCGGAATTTGCTGTAACGCGATAATGGACCTGCCATCACGTTCGTATACCTCAAAATCAGAGCTCTGTAATCCAAAACTATATACCGCATATTTTTTAGGTAAATTGGGCGAGATATTGGGGGGCAATTGAATAGCAAATTCACCATTTTCGTTGGTACGCCCAGGGCGGGCTTCGGTATTTACCAGCAATACATCCACATTCAGAATAGGTAAGTTCCCTTTTTTACTTTTTACCATTCCTTTGATGATGCCCGTTCTTTGCAGGTTGATGACAATTTCGCGGCTGGTGGTATCATACACCCAACCCTTAAAATTATATCCATTCTTAACCGCTTGCAGATGACGAGGATCGTCTACGGTTTTCATACTGATGATAAGCTTGCCATCGGGTTTGGTCACCGCAGCATAAAAGCTATCTACCACTACCTCTACCTTGGGGACAGGTTGTTGTTTTTCATCAAGGGCAGTCACAAATAACTTGTTTCCTTGCGCCCAAGCAGAAGGCGCAAGGAACGCTATAAATGCCAGATATGTAAATATTTTGAATGCCTTGAATCTCATTTTTGTAAGTAAGTATTTACAAAAAACACCTTGATCGCAGTAAACACAACAAAGTACTAAATCCTTGCCAAAAGTTACAAGCGTGTCGGTGATTTAACACTAATTTTTGTTAAATCAATGAATTGGCTTCAAGATAATCATTAGTTATGGATT
>CALDJV010000196.1 GCA_937899305.1 uncultured Cytophagaceae bacterium | reverse complement strand
ATGGCTCAACCGAGCTTTGGCGAGCTCAGCAACGCTAATTGTTCCGCGATGCGTCGCGCAGCCATATAATATGTAACCATTTAACCATATTTAATGATGTCTATGTACTGATGATTTATTATCAGGCCTGACGGGTTCACGAAACTTGTCAGGCCTGTTTACAATACCCGAAACAAATACATCAGTAAGAGTAAACCACCCACCGAAATAGTAAGAGGTGCCGTAAACTTTAAAAAACGAACCGTTTTCTGGGTCAAACTGGTACTGCTTTCTTTTACTGAGGTAAGCCATCCCAAAGTGCGTAATTGTAAATCAAACTCAAGCAAACCCGCTTTTTGGCGACTCGCTGTATTTACCTGGTTATCGCTTCTCGTGTTTTGAACCAAATTTTGCATCATAATCTTTACATCTTGCCGACATACCTTGCGGTTGACTTTGGCCTCCATCATGATTTTTTGTCCTGCTTGTAGTTCATATACCACATAATCATCCAAACAGGCCTTGAATTGATTTTGAGGATTGACCTCAATGGTAGGTGGAGTAAGTTCAGTGATTTTTACATTTTCTTGAAACACAAGCTCATGATCTTGCCAAAAAATCTGATGATTGAAGAAGGTACGAGATGGAGTAGCCAACAGCAAGGAACGAATGAGTTGATAATCTGCTACAAAGAGCTGGTACAGCAGGGTGAGCTTGTAAACCAATATTTGTTTTAGTGTTTTGGTGATTTCTTCTAAGTCTTGCACCTTGAAAAGGCCCGAAAACCACCAACCACTTTCGACCCTTATCTTTTCAGTTTTTTGGATCAACTCTTGGCAGTGTTTCAGCCAAGCCTCCACCTTCATTTTGTTTTCCCAGTGAGATTGTACCTCCAAGTGGGGCTCTAAATCGAGTAGCAACAATTGAAACTGTTGCGTGGTGGTGAGGCTTTGCGGGGCAGTATAGCGGTCGTAAGTCAGCTGGTCAGCCACTCCCAACGACTTGAGGTAAGTATCAGGGTTGAGCGAATAATTTTGAAACCGAGTTTGCAAATATGTCCGAATGTTGAGTTGCTGTAAGTTTTGCATTACTTCACCGTTGTACTCTGTGCTTCTTTTACCAGTTTGTATTGTACGTTGCTTTCATCTACGTGTTCATAGTTTCCTTGCCCTTTCTTGACCAACTTTTGTAGACTGTCAAATTTTTTCTTGTTACCAAAACTAAACACCGATAGATGCACTCCCTTATCGGCCCGTCGCTTTACCAATTTGTAAATATAATCGCTCAAAGGAAACTCCCCATCCGTTGCCAGAATGATGCGATTGTTGCCGTTTTCTTTGTAGTTTTTAACAATCCACTTATAAGCCAATTTAAAGCCCTTTTTTACATTGGTTTTCCCCCGGGCCCTGAGCTTATCAATTGTTTCTTTGATTAAGTCAGGTTTGTTGGCCGATGTGGGCTTTAACACTACCGCGGCATCTCCTGCATACACCACAATGGAGACTTCATCTTCGGGCCTCATAATGTCTACCAGTTTTTTGAAGGCCGTTTTGAGCAAAGGTAGTTTGTTTTTAGATGCCATAGAACCCGATACATCCAACAACAACATGAGGTTATTAGGGGCAAAACCTTTCATGGTAGTGAGATTTACATTGTTGCTGTCTTTGGTAGTGGTGGTCATCTTGGGAGGTTCAATCTTGGTGACCGTAGTAGGGTTACAATCACAAGGCTTCTTGTTTACTACAGCCAATCGTTGTTTGCGACTACGTATTCGTTTTCCAGGCATTTTTTTGCTCTGAGCTTCTCGTACCATTTTATATGTTGCATTGCCCTCCGAAATCACTTCATAGTTTCCTTGCCCCAGTTTGACCACTTTGCGCAACTTGTTGTAAGATCGCATTTGGTCGGCAAAACTAAATACCGACAGCACCATGTCTTGTTGAGCCTTTTCACTAATCAAATCAAAAGTACTTGGTTTGATGGTAAACTCTCCATCGGTCACCAAAATAATCCGGTTGTTTCCTTTGTTGATGTACTTGCTTTGGAGCAATTCATACGCCATGCGAATTCCCGCCTCTCCGTTGGTACTGCCTCTGGATTGAAGGGTATCTATTGCATGCAAAATTTTATTTTGGTAACGGGCTGAGGTAGGGCGAAGCATCACCCGAGCTCTAGATTCGAATACCACTACCGATACCTGGTCTTCAGGGCGCATAATCTTTACCAAATGTTTCATTGCTTGCTTCAGCATGGGGAGTTGCTCTTTCATAGAGCCCGATACATCCAACAACAACATGAAATTGTTGTAAGCAAACCCTTGCATGCTGCCCATGTCTACCTCATCGTTTGCATCGTTACAGTCGCAAGGAATGTAGCCTACTTTTCCAAAAGTCAATGTTTGAGGATACTGTATTTTCATGAGTTGTTGATGCTTGCCTTGTGACCTGGTCAAGTCATTGTAGTGATCAACCAAACGATTGTAATTGTAAGTGAGGTTTTTGATGGTATAACCAGATACCCGGTATTTGCCTTTTGCGTTGGTAATTGATTTTACCGATCCTACAAAAGTATTGATTCTACGTAAGGTTCGCCATTCTTTGTTTCTTCGTCTCGAGTAAGGTGCCTTTTTGGTCTTCCCAAAAGCCTTTACCAAAGGAGCAGCGGTAGACTTGGATAGTAGCTCTTTGGACTCTTTGCGCATAAATTTATTAGCGGCGTCCATTACTGGTAACCCCAGCTCAAGCGCTTTACGAATAGACTTTTCCGATGCTGACTGGGCAACAGCACGAGATTGATTGGAATAAGATGCTTTGATCTTGAGAAGATCAGTATGCAACCTATTGCGTTTGGTGTCAAATGCTTTGTATAGGTACTGATATCGAGCCAATATCTTTTTGGATTGGACAAATTGATCTTGATGGTATTTTTTCTTTCTTAAGTATGCGTGGAGCTGATGCCCCAGGCCAACGATTTCTTCTAATATATTTTGAATATTCTCTAGTTGGGCGTTCAGTACTGTTTGATATGCTTTGGGTAATCGACTACTCTTTTGCTTGGTCAAGATAAACAATGATCGAGGGTAATAATAACTACGGGTGAAGTAAAACGGATAATAAATTTTCATTTGACGCTTTGTTCCTACCGCTTTAGCTGAGTCTTTTTTTTGTTCTGCTACCCGTTGTACCCGTCGATGATATGCTCTGATAGATCCCAGTAAGGTATTGTTACGTTCAATGGCTTCATTCATGCAAAGGATATAACTATTGAGTGAACTCAGGGTAGTTTGGTCAAGCGGTTGAGCTTGTTGCGTAACGGATAATGCTGGAACAGGTTGGTCATTAAATGTTTTGACAACGATTACTGAGTTTTTACTGTGTTTACGAGCTACCTTTTTAAGAACGAACCTGGGCGATACCTTGCTATGATTCAAGAAATACATTCGTTTTGATTTGCAAGCTTTTATAAATTTATTGAAGTCGGTAACCAAGGATTTGTAAGCATAATTGCTACTGCTTCGGTAGGTATATACTGTATTTTGCATCATGCTTTTGTCCCAAGATTTTCTTCTAGCACTCAAAATCCTCTGGGCGCCTCTTTTGAAACCATCATAATACCTCCATAGGTTAAATTCTCCTGATTTCCGTTCGAGGGTGGGCAAACTCAGGATCAAATCACTTAATTTTTGAACGTTGGTAGATAATTGTTGTTCGGTAGGATGGACATATCGACCATTGTTTAGATTAATGAATTTTGTTTGCTGAAAATCATCTTCCACTGCCAAAACTTGTCGCATTTTCGCCACCAAATCACTGTATGGTTTACCTCCTTTTAAGGTAGCATTTCCTCGGTTTGCCACACTCTGGTTTAGTTTTTCATTGGCTATTTGCAGGCGATCAAATAATTGCTGCAAACGCTTGATTGTATTATCTGAAAATTTAAGTTGATCGCTCAAATAAGTTTTGTTGGTACAATAGCGAGTGAGACCATCGACTTGTTTTTGAATTTGATCCAATAGGTTCTTTATAGTGACTACCTGGGTATTCAAACTTGGAATATGTCCTTCTTGGGCTTTTTGGTAGAGATAAGTAATGCTATACAAGCGACACCGAGGAGGGTATATTCGGTGTTTATAACGCCGATGACGACTTGCCTTTTTCTGGTAACTTGCCAAACAGGTGATCATAGATTTGGCTTGGTCAGCTACCCTGTTGTTAAAATGAAGGTATCCGTTGAGTTTGGTTTGCAATGTATTTTGACTTGTTGCATTGAGGGCAAAAAGGCAACTGAAAGAAAGGCTTATCAAAAATGATTTCATAGTGTACGTGTTAGGTGTTTTCAATGAATTCCTACTGAGTTTGATTACGATTTACAGATTAGGAATATTGATCAACGATTTTAGAAGATAAAAAAATGGATGAACCGCACTTTAGATGCGATCAAACCAAGTTTGTCAATATGGTAAAATGGGTTCAAACCCGGGCATATTAAACGATACAGGGTAATCAATCATACCAGTTGATAGAACTGAATCAACGATACTAAG
>CALDJV010000195.1 GCA_937899305.1 uncultured Cytophagaceae bacterium | reverse complement strand
GGTAGAAATGATTTCAAAAAAGACAAACTGATATGTATTACCTAAATTTGCAAAATCATATTGCAGTTTTTATTTGCTGGCTATGTCTTTACTTCTTTCCTTCTCAGGCCATGGCTCAGGGCTGTAGCGACGCGGGTTTTTGTACAATGGGGGCCATGAAGCCTGACCAACACTTTAGCAAGAAAATAAAACTTCGCTTGCGTTCTATTGAGTTCAGTCACTATTTGGGTCTTACTAAGTTTGACAACCGTATTTTGGCCTACACTGTGGATGTCAACTTAGGGTTTAACAGCAAAACCAATCTACAAGTAAAGCTACCCTATCAGTATGCCGAGGGACGTTTAGGGAATAATCACGGCTTAGGGGATATTTCTCTTAGCCTGAGTTACAACCTTGTAAATAAAGAGCAATATCAAATAAATGCTACTTTAGGCACCAAAATACCTACTGGTATGCCCAATCGTACCTCCAACACAGGACGTGCGTTGCCCATGTATTACCAAAATACTTTGGGTACCTACGATTTTATCGCGGGTCTTTCTATCATTACCCGTAACTGGCTCATTGCAGCTGGATATCAACGTGCCCTCAATCGAGTCAATAGTCAGTTTTTGTGGCGGGACTGGGAGGGCACTCCCAATCAGGTTTGGGCTGACCACTACCCTCAAGCCAATCAATTGCTAAGAGGTGACGATTTGATGATGAGGGTAGAATACAATTTACGTTTTTCCAGATTCAATGCCAATACTGGTTTGTTGGCGATTTATCGGCCTACTAAAGACCAAATACAGGTGGGAGAACGTACAATTGACGTAAGAGGTAGTGATGGTTTGGCACTTACTTATTTGGTAGGAGTGGGTTACAAGTTCAATACACGCTCTGCCATTAAAATAGGAGCTGGGTTTCGTTTACGTCGTCGTCCCAGAAACCCTGATGGACTTTCTCGAGAGTTTGTAAATACAGTAACTTACCAATTCAATTTTTGATGAGTCAACACTTACTCAATATTGCTGAAATATGCCCAGTGAGTGAAAACTTAGGGCCAGGAAAACGTTTTGTGCTTTGGGTACAAGGTTGCCCATTCAGTTGTCCAGGTTGTGTTTCGCCTAATTGGATTCCTTTCGAGTCGGCCCAATTGTATACCATCGAGCAGATGGCCCAGCAAATACTCCACACTGAAGGTATCAATGGCCTGACCATTTCGGGTGGAGAACCATTTATGCAGGCTGCCCGACTGGCCAAGTTGGTGCAGGTGGTCAAATCGGTCAACCCGGCCCTCAATGTCATCGTTTTTACTGGATTTGAACAAACCCAATTGATCTGGAAAGATGCTCAGGCATTTCTGGAACAAATAGATGTGGTCGTTACTGGGTTGTATGTACAAAAGCACAACGATGGTAAAGGTTTGCGAGGGTCTAACAATCAAAAAATTATTTTCTTAACTGAAGCACTCAAGCCTTATGAATCGGAGTTTTATGAATCTCGAAAAAATTTAGAGTTTCACGTACAAAAAGATGGGGTACTGATGGTGGGCATTCCTCAAAAAGAGTTTAAATGGTAGTTTTTTTAGTTGGTAGATCGTAGTTAGGAGTTGGTAGTTTTCTTTAGTCCACAGTCGACGGTCCATAGTCCATAGATTCTTCAGTTGGTAGTTTTCTTTAGTCCACGGTCGACGGTCCATAGCCCACAGCGGTACAATTAGCTTGATTGAGCTCGCCAAAGCCTGGTTCATTTTTTATCATATTTGCGAAAATAAGAGGAAAATCATCGCTTTGCGTAGCCATTTAGATCCTTCCTTCGTCAGGAGAGCTGCAACAATGAGCCGAAGGCGGAACAATTTAATCTAATGGTCCATAGTTTTACGTCGCTTTGCGGAACAATACAACAATGAGCGAAGCGGAACAATTTAACCCTAGAATAATTAAAAAATCGGCCGGAAAATGATTATTATAGTCCTCGATTTAAGTCATCAAAAAAGTAAAGTATCTCACTATGATCATTTGTCCTGTTTGCGAAACTCAAAACGAACTTACCGAAAGTAATTGTACTCAATGTAGATGGGATTTCTCGCTGGCTCGACAAACTCTGTTCTTGCGGCCCCATCAAGGAGCATTAGATGCATTCAACCAACAATTGACAGGCTACCGCCAACGCTACGAAAAAACCCAGGAAGTCAATCAATTCAAGGCAAGTATCCAGGCATTGGAACAAACTGTAGCCCAACTCGAGCAAAATTACCAGCAAGTAGCTGAGCAAAATACGCAGCTCGAAAATCGAATAACACAACAAGCCCAACAGATCGATCGATTGAATCAGCAAATTCAACAACTGGCCGAAAACGGTTATTTGGATGAACAAGATTGGGATAACAACCAAGAAGCAGCCACTGACTCTTCTGATGATCATTTACCCGCAACCTCTGAAACAGCCCCTCCTACCGAGCCTGCGGCTCCGGTAGAAGCCGATATTTGGGTAGCCAACAATGGCTCAGGAGATTATACCAATATCCAGGAAGCCATCAATGCCGCTCAGGATGAGGCAAGAATTGGCATTCGAGCGGGAGATTACTATTCTACTACCCCCGGACAGCCTTGTGTTGTGATCAATAAACCGGTCTTTTTGATTGGCGAAAGCACCGATGCTACTCAAGTCAAACTCCACGGGCAAGTACAGGTAAATGCCTCAGAAGGAGGACTCAAAAATATAAGTATCAGTGGAGAAAATGGGGCGGCAGTCAATATCGAACGAGGCAACATTGCCTTGGAAAATACGGAAGTACTGATGGGCATCAATGCTCAAGGAACCGCTTCGGTGATTTTGTCGGACAGCAAAATTCACGGTAGTACCACCAATGGTATTCGTATTGAGGCGGGCATGTTGCTCATGGAAAACACAGAAGTGCACAACAATGCTTTTGATGGCATTTTTATTTCTCCCGAGGGAAGCTATACCCTCAAAAACGCTCACATCCACGACAATCAACGCTATGGGATCAACTCCCGCACCATGTTGGGGCGAGGCATCATCGAAGACACCCGCTTTAACAACAACGAGTACGGAGGGGTGCTGGTGCTCAATGGCCAACACATCAGTATCAAAGGATGTGCGATCAATTTCAATACTGGGCCAGGAGTATACGTCAACGAGAGCAAGGTCACCATTACCGGATGTGACCTTGCGGGTAACCGAGGCGGAAGCATTGAAGAGCACGGCAATAGTGTAGTAAATGCAGCCAATAATCAGCAGTAACCTCTTACTTGGTTGGTGTTACTTGATTAGGGTTACTTGGTTAGAGATTTGTGTTGCCCTTCTAAACTCACTATTTTTCTTACCGACACACTGTTACCTGAACAAACTGCCACAATATTTTCTCCCAATTGGGGCGCGTTATCGCTGAGTAAAAGCGCCAAAGTAACCGCTCCTCCTCCTTCCAGTACTTGCTTTTCGGTATAAAGTGCGTGTACCATGGCTTCAGCAATTTGGGTTTCCGATACCAAGGTAAATTCGTCTACATATTGGCGGCACATTTCAAAGGTGTATTGATTATCTTCCGAAATAGGCCCTGACAAGGCATCGGCCAAAGTCTCAGCTTCTCCTACTTGTACTATGTGTCCGGCTTGCACACTTTTGTAAATGGCGGGCTCCTGGTCGTTGGTCACCCCTACCACCCGAATATGTGGTGCAATGGATTTGATCACAAAGGCGATTCCTGCCATGAGTCCTCCCCCACTTACCGGAACCACCAATGTATCTACGGTGGGGTTTTGAGCCAGTATCTCAAGCGCAACGGTACCCTGCCCGGCAATCACATCAGGATCATCGAATGCTGAAATGAATCTCAAGCCTTGTTTTTCGGCTACCAAGAGTGCCTCCTTTGTCGCCTCATCTTGGTCTTTGCCCACCACCTTTACCTCAGCGCCCAGCGTTTTCATGGCTTGTACTTTGAGCTCGGGCACCAAGTCAGAAATGTAAATTGTGGCTGGAATACCCAGTTTTTTGGCCACGTAGGCAATGGCTTTTCCGTGATTCCCAGTAGACACCGTAATCACACCGCGTTTTTGTTCCTCGGGGGTAAGGCTCAAAATGGCATTGGCCGCTCCCCGCAATTTAAATGCCCCAGTCGGCTGCAAATTTTCCAGTTTTAGCGATATATCCTTGTCCCATTTGGCCGATAAATGGGGCGATGGCACCAGAGGAGTGTGCTGGATCAGGGCATCAATACGTCGCTTGGCTTCATAAAATTTATGTAGGGTAATCTCTTTAAATTGAGTCATGTCTTTGGGTATTAGTAAAACAGGTTTTAGGAAGTGATCTTACCGAATCTGCCAGGTTTTTCATGCACAAATAGTGCTCATCCCTGGCTGGATCAGGATGAAGTACGTTGAATTGGCGATAACGCCAAAAAGCAGTGGCGGCAGCGGCATATACGGTAAAGGCCTGTAGGGCTTCTATTTCTGAATCCAGCAGCTGAATTATTTGCTGATAGCCCGACAAAAAATGCCTCACTTGTACTAA
>CALDJV010000194.1 GCA_937899305.1 uncultured Cytophagaceae bacterium | reverse complement strand
ATCAAGCAATACTATTAATTAAACTAAGACAACAGACAACGTGCGGAAAGTCGGATAAAAGAAAAACAAACTGAAAGTGGACTCAGACAAACTGTCGAAGATCTTATTGGGGCGGGTACCAGCTTTGATATAGCACAACTTGACACGATTTACCATCAGGATTTGCAAGTATTGATGATAGATGAAAAAGGGGAAAAAATGATTGCTGATAAAGAGGCTTTCAAGGATCTGTTTAAATCCAAAAAAGAACAAGGGGCTCCTCCTTTAAATACTTGGGCTGAATTTAACCATATTGAGGTGATTCAAGACAAAGGGCATGTCATTGTGACCCGCAAGGTGAACCTTACTGGAGAAGAAAGGAAGTTGGTATTGAGTATTGACTTGGTTTGGGAGGCGAACCGTTGGCAAGTAGTACGGGAGGTGATTTTTTCACAGCCATTGAGTTGATAACTCTGATAGGTAGAAACAATGAATTGAAATAATGTTGAATTAAAGCATTATAATGTAACATTTACTGTGTTTGTAGTAGTATTGGGTATAAACAATTGTTGGATCAAATACCAAGAAGATGAAGGGGAATATCCAAAAAATAGCAAGCTGCTGTCTATACCTGATACTGGCTTTTTTGATAGTGAAAGACTGCACCTATCAAGTACCTTACAAGACTGAATTGTTTGATGGGTCATTTTGGCCATTAGATTCCCCTTTCTCTTTTACTTGGCTTTTGCTTTTAATCTTATCAGTAGTCTTGACTATTCCACTATTCAAAAGACATAAAATAGGTTTATTAGGGCTAGTGTTGTTCCTTACAGTGTTGGCCAAACCAATCATCATCCCCAAAGTATCACGAGAAACTGCCCAAGATTTTTTTGAAGCTCGAGAAAAAGAATTTGTAAGACTTGTACAGCAATATAAGCACTCTGGAGCAACACGGGTGACCAATTCTGAACTCTCCAAAATAGGTGTTGAGCAGCTCATTATTCATAAAAATACCTACATATTCATAATTGATAGTTTTTTAGATAATTCTCATGGCTTTGTGTATAGCGAAGGCAGAACCCCTTCTTTAGAGGTGCTACAAGCCAACACATCTTACACCCCTCTTAAAGGAAAATGGTACAAGTATTCGGCTACTTGATTGTCCTTCGTACTGCCAATTGTTACTTTATCAGGAAAAGCATATTAAATCTGATTTAGATACATTTTTTGAGTGAAAACTTTGATTCCCAGTTTTATTATCTTTTATTACTAAAAATTTAGTTTTATAACTTGTATTTTAGTTGGTTTGATTACTAGTTGCCAATCTAACCTATTTACCAAACAACAATAAATGATGAAAAAGAAAGGGCTAAGGATTATTCTGGGCATTGTATTGTCCATGGCCAGCATGGCAGCACTGTTTTATTTATTCGTTTTTTTGAATCCGCTCAGAATTCATGAAGTCAATTCCTTGAAATGGATACCAATATTGATCACCATTGTTGGTTTGTACATCAGTGGACGGCTGAATAGAAATACTCCAACGATACTTTTACCACTTTTATTCATCCCTTTCATTATGTTCAAATTGTTTAACTTTTTGTACTTCCCATTTATTTTGGCATTGGTGGCTACCGGAGTGTGTACATTGATAGTGACCAGAAATTCAGAAAAACTGAAATACAATAAGTTGGGGTGGGTAGGAGCGTTGGGTATTTTCCTGTTCTTTTTCTTTTCTCAACCGTTGATATTAGAGAAAAAAGGCTTTGGGTATGCTGCCGATGGAGCTTTATTGAACGCTCAGGTGTTGTGGGATTTTTCAGGCTCAAAAACCTCGACGCTGCCTCACCATCATTTGTTACAACAAAACAATACTGAGTTTGATATTGCAAGCCTCAAAGGAAAAATCCATTTGATTACTTTTTGGGCGACTTGGTGTGCTCCTTGCATCAAGGAAAAACCAGCTCTAGAAGCATTAAAAAAGCGACTAAGTGAGTATAAAAAAATAGCTTTTGTTGATATTTCGTTTGATACTGATCGGGATAAATGGAGTAAATATTTGGAGAAAAAACCGGCAATGGGAGTCCAACTCATTTCAAAAAACCTACAGAAGACCAGCCGAGAATTCAACTTTGCCGGCATTCCAATGCATATCATTGTCAATCCAGATGGTACCTACAAGAAGTACCGCTCTTGGAAGGTAGTAAAAAACATCGTTGAAAAATTGACCAACCGAGAAGAACTGACTTTGAAAAAGTAGTAAGAATAAAAAAGGGCTTTTGTCAAATAATATTAAAAAATAAGGTGGATGATCTGGATATTTTCCATTACTGATCACCCACCCTGTTCCTAAATATCAACCATTACCACTCAATATTTCTTCAGTAGTATGTAGTAAATTTTTAATGGCAGTCTCGTCATAAGCATCTTGGTGTGCCTTACCAAACCCGCCTCGGTCATTGTTATAATATTTACCTGTAACCCCTTGATATTTGTCCGAAACCGCCAAATCATATAGAATGTTGGCGCCTTTGTCGGCCGATGACCAGTGTTGTCCATAGGCTTCTTGTGCCATTTTGGTGTTGAGCAACGACCCAGGGTTGACCGCGATGACTGATATTCCCGCCAAAGTATTGGCCAAATGAAAACTCCACATAGTCAAAGCCAATTTACTTTGAGCGTAAGTTTCTTGCGCTGCTTGAGTTTCTTTACCCAGCAAGACCTTGTGCGATACGGTGGATTGAGCAGCAGAACTTAAGTTGATTATTCGAGCGCCTAGCCCTTTGGCCAACAATGGAAGTAACTGATTGGTAAGTACATAAGGTGCCAAGTAGTTGACTACCAGGCGTAAGTCTAGTCCTGCTTTATTCTGAACAGCTTGTGATATAAAAACACCTGCATTGTTGATTAAAACATCTAGCTGTGGCAACTCAGCAATGACTTCATTGGCCATTTGTTTGACCGAGTCCAAATCCGAAAAATCAGCTACAAAACCTTTTACTTGCTCATTTTTGCTAGATGCTTTGATTGAAGCCACCACTTTGTCGAGTTTTTCTTGATTTCTACCGTGCAAGTAGATATGGTGTCCTTCTTGAGCCAGTTTGAGGGCAACTAATTTTCCAATGCCATCCGTGCTCCCTGTGATCAATATGTGTTTTTGCATGAGTTAATTAATCTTTATTTGTTGTATGAAAATGAGACAAGACTTTCTCTGCCAAATACTCCAGAGTACATTCCATATCCAAAGAATTGAATCTTAGGTTCATGGCTATCTGATTTACTCCAATTGCTTGGGCTTGCTGCAAATATTCAATCAAATAGTTGACCCCGATCTTAAAACCTAATTGAATGGGTTGAGGGCGAAAGTCATCGTCTTTTTGTAATACCACTCCTACGCTCAATTGATCGGGTTGAAAAACAGAATTGTACCCACGGTTGATAGATTGAAATTTTAGGTCACTTGTTTCTTGTAGCGTTTGTTATATTTGGTTTTGCTCATTTACCTAAGACCATCACCATTTTTGCAAATAAAAAAAGATGGTGGTCATTCCCGGTTTTGAGTCAAATTACTTTACTTAAGCAAGATCATCTTTGGCTTCAATCAAGTAATGGTGACTCTTAGAACCTGCAGTACGTGCTTTCAAATGAGGCGCATACTCGGTATCATTCATAAAGTCCATGGCAGCCTCTCTAGAAGGCCACTCAATCACGATACGCAAAGCAGCATCTTGTTGTTCACCCTCTATTTGTTCGTGGGTAGCGGTACGAGCCAGGTATTTGCCACCATATTTGGCTACCAATTTGTTGGCGGGGCCAATGTAAGCAGGAATCCAATCTTCGTTGGTAGGAGTTACGTCTAAAACTGAATAGTAAGCCATATCTTTTATTGTTTTAATTTTTTTAACTAATGTGATTTGTTGATGCAAAGTTGTTGTTTTATTATAGATATTTAGTTGTATAATTGAGGGTCTTATAGGTAAAAAAAAAGGTTTTGCAGATAGGTTGGCTATTTGAAGTGCCTCAAAAGTAGTTTTTATAAGGTGTTTAGCGTTGTTTTATCATATTGAACCAATATTAATACAAGTTAGTGATAAGGCTTGGGGCATTTTTATGAATTAAATAACTCCACAAAATGAAAGTAAATCAATTTTTAGAGGTCAAATCAGTAATTGAGGAAATCGATACCTCAGAAAGCTACTCTAGGCATTTTTTTCTGGATGATAAAAGGTTGATTATGCCTTTGATCAGCCTAGAGTTAATTGATGAAGTAATAGGAAATACTACCAGAGTGAGAGTAGAGTTTTCCTATTTTATGTTAGAAGGAGTAGCACATATTAAGTGGCTAGGACAAAATGTACAAGAACAAATTATACATGGGCAAACTATTCAGGGGGAGATAACACTCCAAGAAAAGCAACAAGTGTTGACAGAGTGGTTTGCTTTCAACGGAAAAGGAGAGGGGTATGAGCTTGAAGTAAATTTTGAAGATGTCAAATTGTTTATTCCTGCGGAAGCCAGAATTGGGAACGATTGGTGGATGCCCTATACCCCCAGGTTCAAAAAAAACATCGAGCAATCAAAAATGGATGCATTTTTACCCCTGAAAAGGGAACAATCCTGGTTTCGCTTAACTGGTTAGAAAGTAACCAAATAGAAATTAAGATTCAAGACAATGGCATTGGTATTCCAGAGGAGGCCTTGTCTCGCATTTTTGATCGATTTTATCAGGTAGATGGTTCTGCTACCCGTGCTTATGAGGGGACCGGAATCGGACTTTCACTGGTCAAAGAATTGGTAGAGTTACACAAAGGAGAAGTAAAAGTGAATAGCATACCCGATAAAGGAACCGTTTTTTCGGTGGTGCTGCCCCATATCCCCGCCTCCGAATCATTTTTGCCAGAGATTAAACCAGCAGTTTCTAATGTTTTACCCATATTAGACAGCACTGCTAGGCTACCAATCACCCTCAAAAAAATAAAGCTACTGTGCCTGCAAATACCATATTGGTCGTAGAAGATAATGAGGAATTGCGTAAGTTTCTTTGTGTAGAGCTGGCAACTGCCTATCAAGTATTGGAAGCTGCGAATGGTGCTGAAGGAATAATGCAAGCTCAACGACACGTTCCAGACTTGATTATAAGTGATGTGATGATGCCCCACACCGACGGCTTGGTCATGTTACAAACCCTCAAGAGCAATACGCTTACCAGCCATATTCCCGTGATCTTACTCACTGCCAAAGCTTCTTTTGAAAGCAAAATCAAAGGGTTGGAATTGGGGAGTGATGACTATTTGGCGAAACCTTTTAGCCCTAAGGAGCTGTTATTGCGGGTGAAAAACAAGCTCTCACAACGTGACCATCTTCGTGAAATGCTCAAGCAAAAGTTGGCCTTGCCCCAAGTAGTGATTGAGCCTTCCGCCATTGTAACGAATTCTATGGATGAAGTCTTTTTACAACAGGCTTTGGCGGTAGTAGAAGCACATATGGATAACGTTGAATTCGATGTTACTATTTTTTGTCAGGAAATGGGCATGAGCCGATCCAATCTACACAAAAAACTCAAAGCATTGGCCAACCTTTCTACCACAGCGTTTATCCGGCAAATTCGACTCAAAAGAGCCGCGTCTCTCCTCAAACAAAAGAGTGGTCGTGTAGACGAAATCGCGTCTCAAGTAGGCTTTAATGATACCCCGTATTTTAGCCGTTGTTTCAAAAAACAATTTGGAGTATCTCCTAAAGAATATTGTTGATCATCTGCCCCCATTTTTCTAATCATCGAGGTTTGTACCCCCCTAGAGTGGCTATTAAATAACGCCCTGTATGCCCTGCTTTGATATCAAAGTGGAATTCTTTTGTTTGGTTAATATTCTGATATTCAGTGATTTAATGGCTTTGAAACATCTGTACATGTTTTTGAAACATATCTTTATCACTCTTTTTGTTTTGTTCCCGTCTTTTGCCTTCACAAAGACACCCTTGCCGATGAACGAATGCATTTGCCTCCATCATCAAAGGGAATAAGGCAGGTTTTCTGGGGGTGTCTTTTCATTTTTAATACACCTTCAATTTTTTAAATTATATAACTATGAGAAAATTACATTTCTTGAAGTTTTTGTTGTGGTGGCTGATCCCATTGGGTGTGTCGGCCCAACAATACACTGTTAAAACCATTGCTGGGTTATATCCGGAAGGAACCAATGCCCGGGATATAAGTTTAAATAGCCCTGATGGCATAGCAAGAGATAGTGAAGGAAACCTTTACTTTACAGATTACAATAGTGTTCGCAAATTTGAAGTAGCTACCGGTAAGATAACCACTTTGGCGGGAAATGACTATAATGGTAATGCCGCTTTGGAGATATCTGTAACTGAAGCAAGGTTTCGGGGCCCCAAGGGATTGGCTTTTAATCCGGCGAAAACAATATTGTATGTAGCCGATGTACAAAATCATTGCATACGTTCCATTGATTTGAATACTGGAATAGTACGCCGAATTGCGGGATCAGGTAGCGGAAGTGCTTCTGGTTACTTGGGAGAAAATATCCCTGCAGTAGATGCAAGGTTGCGCTTGCCCGACGATGTAGCTACCGATGCTGCAGGAAATATTTATTTTACTGATAGAGGTAACAAGTGTGTGCGAAAAATTACTCTTGCTAATGGATATATCACTACTATTGCTGGACGAGGCACTCCCCAGGGTACTAGCCCCATTGGGGATGGGGAAGATGCCACCAACGCAATATTTAAGCACCCAACCAAGCTTACGATAGATCCACAAGGCAATATATACATTGCTGATGCTCAAGATTACCGGATTCGTAAAATAGACGCCATTACCAATAAAATAAGTACTTTTGCTGGGAATGGGGTCGCTCATGATACGCAAACCAATCCCCGAAAAGTGGGGGTACCAGCTACGGATACATTTCTATATCCAGGCGACTTGGAAACTGACGCTGATGGCCATGTATATGTATTAGATATCTATGTACGTAGAATCAATATTCATACGGGTTTTATCGAACGGTTTGCCGGAGGAGGAAATCAAATTGGAGAAAACATTCCCATTTTGCAAGCACGTTTGAATAGTATGAGGGCGCTTGCTAGAGATGCGAATAATAATATCTACCTGGCTACCCATCATTTTATTTATAAAATAGAGTCCTCGTCAGCTACGGTGGCTACCGTGGCAGGCAATGGTGAAGTAGAATATTCGGGAGATGGTAAAGCCGCGCTTCAGGCACAATTTGGAGATTTGTTTGGAATCGCCCGGGATGCAGAAGGAAATATATACTTTGCCGACCGAGCAAACCATTGTATCCGGAAGATTGATGCCCAAACCAAACTTATGACTACAGCAGTAGGTACAGGTGCGTTGGGTTTTCGGGTCAATGTACTGGCTACCCAGGCAGTATTTAGGACCCCCATTGATCTTGTTTTTGATCAGGAAGGTCACTTGTATATTACAGACATAGGGAACGCTTGTATATTTAGAGTAGACGCCGTCACTAAAATGGTTACTAAAGTAGCTGGAGGGGTAAACGCACGAGGATTTGAAGATGGTTCGTTGCTTACCGCAAAATTCAATTCTCCTGAAGGGATAGACGTAGACTCTCAAGGAAACCTTTATGTGGCAGATGTAGGCAATCATCGAATTCGGAAGATTGATTTACAAACGCAAACGGTGATTACAGTAGCAGGCAATGGTACCGCCAGTAGTGAGATAAATGACGGTTTAGTGGCCACTCAAGCTTCTTTATACACCCCTACCGATGTAGTAGTAGATGCCGCAGGGAATTTATACATTGCCGATCGCTTGCATTATCGGGTTCGGAAAGTAGACGCAGTATCACAAAAAATCTCTACCATTGCCGGAACAGGAAGTATTAGCGGTAGCAACAATGATGGTGGTTTAGCGGTGGAAGCAAGCTTACGAACACCTCGATTTTTGGCTTTGGACCTTGACCAAAATCTATACATCTCGACTTCCTCGAGGCTTCACCAGGTCAATCTTACCAACAACATCATTCATACGGTTGTCAGAGGTTTGTTTGGAAAAATTCCTGAGAATGGCGAATTGGCGATCAATTCTGGAATATATCCTAGAGGAGTGACAGTGGCCAATGATGGTAAAATATATGTAGCTTCGTCAGAATATGGTATAGATCATAGGGTTTTTGAGCTCACTCCAGTTCCTTCCGACACCTCCGATACAGTGCCAGTAATTGCGCTCTATCAAGAAACCGAGCATATTCCTGCTGGTCAAACCTATCATTTTGGTTCCACCGAGCTACTTTGTCCTCTGACAAAAACCTTTACCATCAAAAATGAAGGCACTGCTCCACTCAACATCAGTGAATTGAGTCTTACCGAGGGTTTTGTTTTAAAAGGGCCGATGCCTACCATAGTAGACGTAGGAAAAAGCACAACAATCACTATAGCAATGACTGCTACCAGTGTGGGAGACAAAACGGGTACTTTGACCATACGCTCTGCCAACGCTGAGGTGCCTGATTATACGGTTTATTTTACGGGCAAAGTGATCGTTCATCCACCCGCCAATGCGTATACATTGCATCATTATGCCGGGGCTTACCCCGAGGGGCTTCCTGCTAGTACGGCCAGTGTAGGTAAAATTGAAGGCATGTACCTGGATGCTCAGGGAAACTTGTTTCTTTCGGAAACAGGCCTGAATAACACCAATTACCGGATTCGTCAAATAGAGGCTAGTACTGATAAAATTTATACCAAGGCAGGTACCGGGAGATATGGCTATACAGGTAATGGTGGTCTTGCTACTGCGGCCCAAATTCATAGTCCAGGGGCGGTAATTACTGATGCGGATGGCAATATTTATTTCATAGAAAAATCTCAAAAAGTGATTCGCAAAGTAGATGCCGTGACCAAAAATATTTCGGTATTTGCTGGAAACGGACAAGATGGATTTGTACCTGATGGGCAATCTTTGTTCAATGCACCCATTGGTACCATTAAAAAGTTGAATTGGGGGCCTGATGGGCAACTTTACTTTATTCAGGGGTTGCGCATTCGTAAGATGGACATCCAGACTGGTATCGTGACTACCGTGGTGGGGAATGGCCAACAAGGCATTCAAACCTCCTTCAATGATGGACAACAAGCCCTCGAGACTGCGGTTTATGAAATTCACGACTTGGCTATAGATTTCAGGGGAGTGGTCTATTTCATAGATGCAGCCACGGTTCGAAAGGTGTATTTGAATGGCATTGTACGCCGGATTGCGGGTTACCATAACTCAGGATTTTCTACGGACGGTCGTTTGGCTACCCAAAGTGCATTGCAAAATCCTCGGGCCTTGGTAGTCACCGATGACCTACACCTGTATATTGCCGAAAGTACGCGTATTCGGAAGTTAAACAACAATACCAAACGACTATCTACTGTGGCGGGCAATGGTACCTTTGGCCAGGGAGGAGATGGTGGTTCGGCTACCAGTGCTTCCATAAACCGACCCAATGAATTGGTATTGGACCTTGATGAAAACTTACTCTTTCCGGGCCAATACACCATTCGCAAAGTAGACCTGGCCAATCATACTATAGATCGTTTTGCCGGAGTAGGTTCCAATACATATGGTACCCCTGGATTGCACAATGATGGTGGACCTGCCAACAATGCTTATTTGAACACTCCTCAGTATGTAATTACTGATCCAGCTGGTAACCTGTACATTTCTGATATGAATAATTACCGCATCCGAAAAGTAGATGCAGTTACCAAAACAATGACTACAATTGCCCAGACCGGATCAGGTCGCCCCCTTGGAATTACCAGGACCCCTGATGGAACCATATATGTGGCTGATGGTGACAATGACCGTATTGCAAGGGTAGACGCTTCGGGCAACCTTAGTACAGTAAAAGACCAATTAAGTGGGATTCAGGCCTTGGCTTCTAATGGTGATGGTTATCTGTATTTTACTGATGTAATGGAGCACAAGATCAAAAAAATGAATTTGACCACCTTGGAAGTGACCACCATTGCAGGTACCGGCGGTACTGGTTACCCTCAAGAGGGCCCTGCGTTGGCCACTGACGTATATCGTCCACGTGGTTTGGCAATAGATGCGGCAGGAAATGTATACTTTACATCTTTGAATACGCATCGAGTGTATAAAATTGAAAAGTCGACTCAAAACCTGGTCGTTGTGGCCGGAAGTGGGGAGATGGGGACTTGTGCTACTTGTGGTGGCTATTCCGGGGATCTGGGTGCGGCTATCTCTGCCAAATTATACCGTCCAAGTGGTATTACAGTAGATGCTCTGGGGAATTTGTACATTGTCGATCGGGGAAACCAAGTGATCCGTAGAGTGAAGGTTGAAGATCAAACCATTGAAACCATTGCTGGAGTGCCTAACCAGGCTGGTTTTTATGGTGAAGGAATAGCGGCTACCGAAGCTCATTTGTATAGCCCTACCAGCATTGCGCTAGGAAAAAACGGACACCTTTTCATTGCAGATTTTCAAAACCATCGGATTGCCCAATTGATTCCAGTCAATCCAGATGAGCGAAAAACCCAAACTCAAGTATCAGTAGCATCAGGTAATAATTTGTCTCAGGAAGTGATCCAAGTATGGGCGTATCCCAACCCTACTACTGATCAAGTTCACCTCAAAATTACTGGAAAAGTAAGTAATCAAGTCATCAAAATAATAGGCTATAATCTACAAGGGCAGGTAATGATCAATACCGCTCATAGATTATCAGAGAAGCAGCTTAGGGTGGTTACTAAAGGTTGGCCACAAGGGATTTATTTGCTTAAGGTGCTCATCAATCAACAAATAAAAACGATTCGAATCTATAAACAATAAATCAGCAAGAGATAAATTGTTTTATAAACATAAATACCCGGCAGGTCTTCAAAACCTGCCGGGTATTTTACCATATGTAACACCTAACTTAAGATAAAGGCATTTAATGAGGTTGCCATTTGTTCCGTAATATTTACAGAAGTAGGGGTGATTGTTTTTCAATGAGATACAATGGAGTGTTTATAAGAAAAGTGTTATGGTAAAATTATTGGTCATTCAGGTAAAATAAATGGTTTTTTACGGTTAAAGTGGGCAAATTCGAACCATTTATTGAATATTAGCTGTAAAACGGCTAATTTTGTGGTCAAGAAGCCAATATAATTACAATGCTGATAGAAGAAACTCAAAACATTTTTGAAATACACGTAGAAGAACTCTCCACTTGGCAAAAAAGACCCCACCGCCACAATTTCTTTGAGTTGGTATATGTAGACTACGGCAAAGGCTATCAATGTATCAACCTCAGTGAGTTTGAATACCAGGCGGGAAATATATTTTTGCTTCCTCCAATGGACTGCCATTCTTTTAAAATTCAAGCGCCTTCTCGATTCTTTTTTATCCGATTTACTGATCATTATTTTCTAAACAATGATCAGGCGATCAATTACAAAAGTTGGTTTGATAAAATGGCCTACGTACTGACCAACTACAATAAAGTGCCTGGTGACATTATTGGGTCTGAACGGGAACGAGCATTCATTGCCCAAACCATCAAATCGATTCACCAAGAATATTTGGCCACGGATGCCCATTCTAGCGCCATTATTACTGGAATGATGACTGCCATATTGAATATCCTGGCTCGAAGTATAGAAAAGCAATACGTAGAGCAAGCCAATACAATTGATGGTAGGTTTGGCGAAGTGCTGCGGTATATCAACACCAATATTACCAGTCAAAAATTACTGAGAATTCCGGTACTGGCAGAAAAATTTGGTATTTCACCGACCTATTTTTCGGAATATTTTAAGAAGCATGCCGATATGGGTTTGGCCGAATACATTACCAAATCGAAATTGAAACTGGTACAAACCAAGTTGCTTCATACCGACCTTACCCTGAAAGAGGTTGCCTATCAGCTAGACTTCACAGATGGTAGTCACTTGGCCAAAACTTTTAAAAATGCTTATGGCATGACGATCAGAGAGTTTAAACAAAGTGGAAAGAATTGTTGTGAATATGGGTAGGTATTCATCACCTAAAAAGCCCCCGCTCTAGAGTAATGCTACACTGAACAAGGGCGATGTAAAGCCATTTTGCCAAAATGATTTTTTAGGTGCTACACTTCCTGATTTTTCAAGTGAGCGATGTACTGTTCAATATTCCCAAATTGTTTTTGCACCCATTTTTGGGTAGCCTTCAGTGGAGATAACTGCTCTATATTGATATAATAATCTATTTCTGAGATGACCTCATTCCCCAGATAGATTTTTCGGAGTATTTGAATGAGCGCTTCCTGATCAAACAGGGCCGAATCTTTTCGGATGAGGGTAGTGGCTTGATCTACTCCCCGTAGCAGGTTTTCAGGATCTTCTAATTCCCTTATCTTCAGTTGATGATGAATGTATTGAGGGTGCCAAAGTGGAATCGCTGCCCATTCGTTGGCTTTCTCAGCAGCTACAAAAGTATCAATACAGGTTTTTAGACTGCCATTTTCAAAATGAAAACCTTGTTTATCTAATCCATATTTGGCCACGATTTCTCGTGAAAATCGGCTAATGCCGGCTCCTTCGTTGATCCCTTGAATGAGCTTGTTGAATTGCTTGGCTACGGCAGGGTCAGACAAATCCTGAATTTGACGTACCACAGTATCAGGAACTTGAGTAGAGACACCCCAAATGCAGTAGGGTTCATAAATGACTGATAGTTTTTCGTATTGACTGAAGTTTTCCAGGTACTTGCTATGACTTCCTGGCAACCAGGCCGAAAGTAACAAGTCTACTTCACCAGCGATAAATTGATCGAACATGGCTTCATGTTTGGCGCTTTTGACGGCTACTTTATAACCAAAATGCTCGAGCAAATAGATATAAATACCTGCTGAAGCGTGATGAAACGAAAGGTCTATTTGACCTAAATTGATTGTTTTCATTTTTTTAGAGTTGTGCTGAAGTAGATATATGGATTAAAACTAATTTTTCCGCTACGCTTATGGTTCTATGGCTAAATGGTTGCGCGAAGCGATGAAAAACTATGGACCATTGACCATCGACTATAGAATCACAAGCAAAAAGCTATCAACTACTGACTACGAACTACCAACTAAAGAAAACTACCTAACCAATATGAGTCATTTCATTTACAGTAAACTCTTCTACCGCGCCCTCAGTAGCAGTCAGATAATCTTTGAGGTGTTGATTGTTCATGTGGGTTTGCCACAAATCGCGTGACTCCCAGTTTTCATAAAATAAGAAATGAGCCGGATTTTCATTGTCCTGATGCAAATCATACTGTAGGCAGCCTTGCTCGGCACGAGTGGTAGCGATTAATTTTTCAAGCTCAGATTTTACCAACTCAATCTGATCAGCTTTGGCCTTGATGTTGGCCACAATTGTTAATTTTGACATGATATTTTATGTTTATAAATTTTGAATGAATAAGAACTTTTCAAAAAAAATGTACCTGGATTAAAAACCTCCCAACACATTTTTACCGATTACTCGACCACTTTCTTGTGCAGTATGAGCAGCCTTGAGGTTTTCTAGATTGAGTGCTCCTAAATGATTGGTCACCGTAGATACCAACACACCTTCATCGATTAATGCCGATACCCGATTCAATAAAGCATGCTGTTGGGCAATGTCATCGGTTTGATGCATAGAGCGGGCAAACATAAATTCCCAACTAAAACTGAGGGCTTTTGCTTTTCCTGGTCGGATGTCAAGCGTTTGGGGATCATCGATAATGGCTACATGACCACGTGGTTTGATGAGTGCCACAATGGCCGGGAAATGTTGTTCGGTACCGTTAAGGGCCGCCACATAGTTTGGCTCAATGTTCAACGCTTTTACTTGATCTACTAGAGGTTCCCGATGGTTGATCACATGATCAGCCCCCATTTTCTGAACCCATGCGATGGTTTCGGGCCGGGAGGCAGTGGCAATAACGGTAAGTTTGGTAAATTTTTTGGCCAATTGAATCAAAATAGATCCTACTCCTCCTGCACCGCCAATCACCAACAAAGTTTCACCTTCTCCAGTGCCCTCAGTGATTTTGAGAGAGTCAAATAAAAGTTCCCAAGCCGTAATAGAGGTGAGTGGTAAGCCTGCGGCTTCGGCAAAGTCAAGTGAAGTAGGTTTTTTGCCTACAATACGCTCATCCACTATGTGCAATTCGGAATTGGTACCAGGTCGGGTAATATCACCCGCGTAAAATACGGCATCACCAACCTTAAATTTACTCACCTGACTCCCTACTTCACGTACAACGCCTGCTGCATCGTACCCGATAATTTTAGGCCCTTGCTGGGCAGGAGTACTGGCCCTTACTTTGACATCTACTGGATTGACCGAAATGCCTCGAATCTCCACCAATAAATCATGAGGGTTTAATTGAGGGGCATCTGTCTCGAATTCAACCAAGGCATCAGGAGCTGTGATGGGGCCAGGTTGATGGTATCCTATTGCTTTCATATTTTGTTTTCTTTTAAGATTTCTTTCTAGGGTTTTTTGCTTTGTTTTCTCTTTGCTCTAATGAGATGTTTTATATCGCTAAATTAACTATACAAAGATCTGCAATTCATTGATTGAAAACATGGTAGTCAAATTGGTTAATATGGTACGTTGGTTGGTTTTTAATGATTGTTTATGAGCATATCAGAAGGAATGTAGGCGTTAAATCTACATTCTTGCCTATATTTGCGGATATCAACCATTAATTATACAATGATTACTGAATCAGCCCAGAAGATATTTGAAATTCACGTTGAAGAACTCTCCACTTGGGGACACCGTATCCACAAGCATAATTTTTTTGAAATTGTATATGTCGAGAAAGGAGAGGGGTTTCAGTGTATCAACCAGCATGAATTTGCTTATCAGGCGGACAACATTTTTTTACTTCCTCCTCTAGATTGCCATTCTTTTAAAATAAATACGTTGTCCCGATTTTACTTCATTCGTTTTACGGACCATTATTTTCTTAAAAATGATGGATTGACCAATTACCAGGCTTGGTTTGACCGCATTGCTTATATCTTGGCCAATTACAATAAGGTACCAGGGGATATCATCGCATCAGAACGGGAGAGAAATTACATCATTCAAAATGTCAAAGCCATTTATCAGGAATATTCGTTGTCGGATAATTATTCGGACGAAATTATCAGTGGATCAGTGGCTGCGATCCTGAATATTTTGGCTCGGAGTATTGAGAAAAAATACGTAGAACAAGCCAATGAGGTAGACAATCGTTTTGGGGAGATTTTACGGTATATTAATACCAATATTGTAGAAAACAACAAACTACGAGTACCACTGCTGGCAGAGCGTTTCAACATTTCTAAATCTTATTTTTCAGAATATTTTAAAAAACAAGCCGGGGTAAGTTTGGCCGACTACATCCTAAAATCTAAACTACGTATTGTCGAAACCAAGCTTTTGCACACCGACCTTTCGCTGAAGGAAATCGCATATCAACTGAATTTTACGGATAGTAGCCACTTGGCCCGTTCATTCAAAAAAGTATATGGCATGACCACCAAGGAATTTAAAAACCAAGAATCCATTTGTAGCAATTAAAACCAAAGGTCTTTTTGTGGTATGCGTTGTCATCAGACGCTTCCGTCTAAAATATGTGGTAGATGGTCATTAACATTGTGGTATTATTTCAAACAATAAAGGATATGATGTCACAAAAATTTCATAAGTTTTGGTTAAAAATCACCGCAATTGTAGTAGGCTCTTTTGGTCCGGTGTTCTTTTTGGGTTCCATGTTGGCTACGATGGAACCAGCCCGAATCACCCTTGATTTGCTGAGTTGGCCCATCGACGGAGCCACGACTTATCAATCTCCTGATACTCGTTTTTTGTCGGCCCTTGCCGGAGGTTTTTTAATGGGTTGGGGAGTAATGATTTGGTGTTTGTCGGTATGGGTGTACGACAAAGCCCCCGAATTGGTAAGAAAAAGCGTGTTGATAGGCGTACTTTCGTGGTTTGTTTTAGATAGTTCGGGTTCTGTAGCTTCGGGCAATGCGTCTAACGTGATTTTCAATACATTGATATTGTTGATAGGAGTAGGTCCCTTGTGGCGTCCCGCAAAGACTGCGTGAATTCACCTGTTCATATTCGTACAAAGCTCGTTCAGCATTGAACAACGCCAATCACTCAAATGGCGGTTTATGATTCTTATGGGCGGATTTTCTGGATGGCATATTTTTAGGACGCATTGGTTGATGAGTTGAGCTATAAGAAAATATTTTTTTTCTAAGTAAAACGAAAAAAATAAAGTAATCCAAATTTGGTGTAATATCTAGCTGTTAGACGATGAAAAAAACCGAGTCTACAGCTTGCTGTGACGAGCTCTGCTTTAGCTAATCTTTGCGTAGCCAAAGCTACGGAACTATTTTTTGAAGAAGTATTACAGTGAGAGATGAGCCAAATGGATTAGGTTATTGATGTAGTTTTACTAAAACAACATGAACCATGAACTTCCGCCATATTTTTCTAATTACTTTTCGAAGCATCAAACGATCAAAGACCATTTTTTTTATCAACCTGTTGGGGCTTTCGGCCGGGTTAGCCAGTGCTTTTTTGATTTACCTATGGGTACAAGATGAGTGGCAAAAAGATAAATTTCATCAACAGGAGGCCGAATTGTATCAGGCGATGCTCAATTTTGAGAATAACCGTGGTAATATTACCACAGTAGAATGGACTCCCAGTCGCTTGGCTTCGGCCTTGGTGAGAGAAATCCCTGAGGTAAAGATGGCCACCACGCTGGCTTCTGATGAGGACCAGGATTTAGGCATTATTTCTACCCCGCAAAAAGCGTTGAAGGCATTCGAGCAATATACCACCCCCGATTTTTTTCGTGTATTTTCGTTTAAGTTGATATTGGGCAATCCAAAGCAAGTATTGCAAAACAAAAGAGGAGTATTGATTTCGGATCAGCTAGCCCGCAAGCTATTAGGAAGAACAAAAGGTGCATTGGGACAAACCATTACCTGGGAAAAGGAGGGGGAGTCGCGAGATTTTGTGATCGAGGGTGTTTTTGAAAAACCAGCATCGAACTCCTCATTACAGTTTGATGTGCTGTTTAGCCTCGATGTATACCATCAACTTCATCCTGATAGGCAAAAATGGAGTTACAACGGTCCCAATACTTATGTGGTATTGACGAGGGGAGCATCAGCGGAAACAGTCAACGGTAAAATCAAAGATTTTTTGAAAACTAAAGGAGTAAAAACCAACGCTTCCTTGTTTTTAACGCGTTTCAGCAGCCGTTACCTGTTTGGCCAATATGTCAATGGAGCACCAGCGGGAGGCAGAATCGCCTACGTGCGTTTGTTTTCTATTTTGGCTTTGTTCATCTTGGTGATTGCCTGTATCAATTTTATGAACCTGTCCACGGCTCGGGCATCCCGTCGAATGAAAGAAATTGGGATTAAAAAAGTAGTAGGGGTGTATCGCAAAACCCTGATTGTCCAATTTTTAGGAGAGTCTATCCTGGTGACATCGTTGGCATTGTTGGCGGCCATTACTTGGGTAGAGCTGTTACTGCCTCAGTTTAATTTGTTGACCGATAAAACATTGTCTCTCCAGTTTGATTACCAATTGGGTTTGGTTTTGACTGGAATCACCCTGGTGACTGGTTTGATTGCGGGCAGCTATCCGGCGTTGTATTTGTCTAGTTTTAGTCCGATCAGAATCCTAAAAGGGAACCTGCAAAGCCCTAAACGCGAAGTAAATATTCGTCAAGGCTTGGTCGTTTTTCAATTTACGGTGTCCATTGTCATGATTGTATCTACGGTGGTCATCTATCGTCAAATCCAATACATCCAAGCCAAGCCATTGGGCTACGATCAGAGCCAAGTCGTGATTTTCAAAAAAGAAGGAAAACTGCAGCAAAACCTTGGGACATTTTTCAAAGAAGCCAAAAAAATACCTGGAGTGGTTCAAACATCCAGCTTCAATAACCAATTGCAAACCAACGGTACCAGTACCAAGACGTTGACTTGGGAAGGAGCCGAGCCCGATCATGGCATTGTGTTCAAATACCTTCATTTCAACTATGATATGATAGAAACCCTGGGGATTGAAGTAAAGCAGGGGCGTTCTTTTTCGAGGAAATATGGTACCGAAGACACTAAAATTATTTTTAACGAGGCAGCCATTCGAGCCATGCGAATTCAAAACCCCATTGGAAAAATGGTGACATTGAGTCATCAAAAAATGCAGATTGTAGGGGTGGTCAAAAACTTTCACTTCGAATCTTTGTATGAAGACCTAAAGCCTTGCTTCATTCGTTGCTCTGACAAAGGAGGTTTGATTGCAGTCAAGATACAGCCCCAAAATACGTCACATACCTTGAGCCAACTGGCTGAATTATACCAGACCTTCAACTCTGGCCTTCAGCTTGAACATACTTTCCTGGATAAAAATCATCAAGCATTTTATGCGGCCGAACGTAGAGTAGCCACCCTGTCTCAGTACTTTGCTGGTTTTGCCATCTTGATTTCCTGTTTGGGGTTATTTGGTTTGGCCGCCTTTACCCTCGAGCGTAGACTCAAAGAAATTGGCATTCGTAAAATATTGGGATCCAGTAATTTAAATATTATTTATTTGCTTTCCAGAGAGTATACCAAGATGGTATTGATAGCCATTGTGATGGGTTTACCACTGAGCTATTACCTTGTCACGCAATGGTTATCCGATTTCAGTTACCACATTCATTTAGGGGTGGCATATTTTGGGCTAGCCGGTGGGTTGATGTTACTCTTGGCTTGGCTTACCGTAGGTCTCCAAACCATTCGAGCCTCTCGAGTCAACCCGGTAGATTGTCTGAGAGATGAGTAATTGGGTGGACTAAAAAGTTTTACTAATTCCTGTCTTATAGGTGCTAAAATACCTTGTAGGTTTTCAAAGTCTACAAGGTATCAGCTCAAGTAATATGCTTACTATTCCAAATTTGGAAAAATAAAAAACTGCCCACTTTTTCGCTTCTTTTCTTACATCTCCGAACATTTACTGTATTGATGAAGTACATGAATAAGACAACTCAGGCATTGTATTATTCAATCATCAATCTATGAAATCCATTCTTGGACCTCCCTCACTACTGGGGTGGTTATTTTTCTCAATTTGGCTGGGCGCCCACCATACCACCCAAGCCCAAAATCGTCCGGTGCAAGCCACTATGGTATTTGTGCCTCCTTATTCACTCAGTTTGAGCGATTACACTTCCCCTGGGGCTCAGAAATTACAATTGAATCTTTTTTTAAGAGATGCGAGCAGTCCATTGCGTCCGGTTAAATTGCGCTGGACCATTGAAGGCGCAGGAATCACCATCAGGACGTCTCCGCGATATCTGCGCAGTGCTACTCCATTGGCAATCAACCTGGTGCCAGGTGTAATGACGACTTTGAATGGTGTTAATGAAAATTTCCGGCAATATTTTGATCTAACCAATTTGGAAGTACTGGGTTTGGACCGAAATGCATTTTTGAGGACAAAGCACCTGCCTAGTGGGATATACCGATGGAAAGTAGAAGTGCTGGACTACAATCTACTCGTACCCTTGAATAATCCTCAATTATCGG
>CALDJV010000193.1 GCA_937899305.1 uncultured Cytophagaceae bacterium | reverse complement strand
AAAACTCATATTAGTTGTTAAGTTGACAGCATTGCGCGAGGACGCGTGCGCGAGCAAGGGATTTAAGTTCGGAAACTTAAACCAGTAAAACTGTGCTTGTCAGATCACCACACACCAGCAAAGGACTAAATTTTCATTCCTCCTCCAATGCTTTTAAACTCTCGAAGGCGGTCATGGTATCAGGGTGATCCTCTCCCAAGGTCAAAGCCAAGATACCCACTGCTTTTTTAGCATACTCCAGGGCTTCTGATTTTTGACCCAAGGTACTGAGAAGGTGACTTACTTGGTTATAACTGTACCCAACCGAAGGGTGAATTTCGCCAAAACGTTGAATCTGAGTAGTGAGAGATTGTTCCAATAATTTTTGGGCTTGGGTATGGTTTCCTAATTGGTGGTGGACGTTGGCCAGGTCAGATTGAATCATGGCTACTGCAAAATGTTGTACTCCAAAATGTTGCTGGGTGGTAGTCAAAGCAGTTTCCAAAAGTGATTGAGCGGAGGAGTAGTCTTGTAAATGAAGAAATAATGCGGCTAAATAAGTTTGAGTGATCGCAGTTTGGGGGTGATCAGACCCCCAAATTTGAAGGTTATTTTCCAAAGCTTTATTCAGTAAATCCGAGGCTTTTTCGTATTCCGCTAAATCCACATAAACCTGTCCTAAGCCGTCTTGAATTGCGGCCAGATTTGATTTGTCTTGTTGTAATTTGGGATGTTGAAAAATGGTGAAAGCATTTTCTAAACTTTCCTGAGCGTTTTCGTACTCTCCTAACAAATGCAAAACCTTACCTTCTAAATAAAAACCTTGGGCGAGCCTGGATCGGTGGTCTCCAGGAAATCTTTGGGCTATTTTCATTGCAGATTGGCATAACGTAAATGCCGCTTCATACCGTCCTAGTACCTCTAGTTTTTCAATCATAAAGCGATACCCACGAAACTGCTGTTCAACGTATTCATCGGTGGGGTGCTCTTGAATCACCTTGACAAAGTCCTGGTACAATTCAAAGGCCGTAGCATCGTCGTTGCTTTGGGCGTAATGGTGGGCCAAGGCTTCCATCAACCAAATGAACTCCGGATTGACCTCGGTGCCCGCAATATTCATTACGATGTCATCCAGTACCTCAAAGTTACCCAAATGTTTGGCCGCGTCAATCAATACCTTGCGCCCTTCGTTGTCGGTAATGTAAATTTCTTTTTTGGTGATGTATACCTGCATCAAGGTTTCTAAGGCCTCCTGGCAAGTATTGGTATCGGGATTGTAGCGATCCAGTACCACATCTTGAATCACTGGGTGCATTTCAAACCAATCCTCATCGTTGCGTGCATCGTATCTGCGGTTGAGCCAGGCCCGATTCACCAGAAAGTTCAAGTTGTCCATCAACTCGTTGGAGTCGTCTTCTTGCCAGAGGTAAAACAGGGTTCCAAAAGTAAAACCGTGGGCCGCTGGTAACACACTGCATTGTTTCAAATACCAACATTCCTCAGGATGGTTGTTGTCCAGGTTGGTCAAGTCAAACACCTTTTGGATGAGGGCATACATCCGGGCCGTGATTTGCTCATTTTCTTGTACACTGTACTTCAAGTTGGTTTGGTGAGGGATATTCAATCCGTGCGATTCCAAAAAAGGCAACAATTCATCAAACTTGAGTCCCGCGTGGGCTTGCAGGTTTTTAGCCAATAATTCTATGACCAAAGTATGGTGGCCCACGTACGCCGAAATGGCTTCCAGTGTTTTAGTGTCGTGTTTCCCTCCATAATGCTTGAGAAACAGCTCTTGAGTGTGTTTGGCCTCCAATGCTCCCAAACTCAAGGTTGGGAAACCATCTACCAGGAGGCGAGAAGTAACAATGATCTTCCAGTTGGGGTGCAGCGGTAACTTGGCCTGATAATGTTTCCAGTCAATATCGTCGTCGGCATTGTCAATAATGAGCAAGTTGTGGCCCTTGACTTCCCGCAACTCCTGCATCATATAATCGAATCGTTGGGCTCCAGAAGTTTTCTCCATATCCGCCCCCAGGTTTTGGGCCAATACTGGGTCACTGGCAAAGGCATCTTCAAGCGTACTGGAATAGTTGACCCAAGCCAAATGATCAAATTGGGCTTGATGCTCGGTAAGGTAATACTGGGCCAGCGTGCTTTTGCCCATTCCCCCTAAGCCATTTACTATGACCATAGGAGAGCTGTCTAGCAACTCCACCAGCGTGCTCAGGTCGTTTTGGCGACCTATCACCTCATCAGGCTTTACCAAGGGTAATTTACTAGTGAGTATTTTGGGGATTACCTGGGGTTTTTGAGGTGGATGATGATGGACATGTTTGTCTCCCGCTACGTTGTCGCCAGCGCCTGTATGATCTTGGTCAATAGTCATTTTATTTATGCAGATTTATGGATAATTTATAAAGATAGGGTTTCGTTTTTATTAGTTAGTAGTCAGGAGTTGGTAGTTCGTAGTTTTTTTGTCCATAGTCGATGGTCCATAGTCCACAGGCGACAGTAGCGCAAAGCGGTACAAATAACTCATCGCTTCACGCAGCCATTTAGCCATAGAGCAATGAGCGAAGCGGAACAATAGAACAATGTAACAATGAGCCGAAGGCGGAACAATAGAGCAATAAGCGAAGCGAAACAATAAAACCCACTAGTACAGATTTATAATTCACTTGGGTAAGATCAAAATTTCCTCATCCCCTTCAAATACCCGATGCCTCCCAGCAGGCGCATTTGATACATCGTGTGCTGTTGGCGGGCTAATACCCGAGCAATGGGCCTTACAATCAGCCACTTACGAGGACTGGGCAATACTGCGGCAATGAGGGCTGCTTCGTATATATTGAGCTTTTTGGCATCTTTCTTAAAATAGCATCGAGCCGCTTGTTGTACCCCAAAAGTCTGAGGGCCTACCTCAATCACATTCAAATAAACCTCTAAAATGCGTTGTTTGCCCCAAATCCATTCAATCAAATAAGTAATGGGTACCTCGAGCAACTTCCTCAAATACCGATCTTTGCCAATGCCTTGCCACAAAAAAACATTTTTGGCTACTTGTTGACTGATGGTGCTGCCTCCTCGGCCTTGTTTGAGCGCAATTTTAAGCGCCTTCCAATCGATGCCCTCGTGGGTTGGGAAACGTTGATCTTCGGAGGCTACCACGGCCAGCTTAGGCGCGTCCGAAATTTCGCTGTAACTTACCCAATCGTAATAAATGGTAGCATCTTTGCCTGCCCACAGCGCCTGCATACTTCGGGTAAACATGGTAGGCGTGTACCCCACGGGTAGAAACTTAAATAGCACCACCATGACTACAATATAAATGATGGCAAACAGAAACATTCGCCAAAGAATGCGGAGCAGTTTTTTAAGCGTTTTCATGAAGTTTTTGAGATGAAGGGTTGTTTACGATATTGAGAAGGGGTTTGCCCCGTGATTTTCTTGAACGCCGCATTGAAGGCTGATTTAGAATTATAGCCTACCTGTTCGGCAATTTCTTCAATTTTTAGATGCTGTTGGGTGGGATTGGTCAAAATTTGCTGGGCTTCTTGAATTCGGTAACTGGCCAGCATCTCAAAAAAGTTTTGTTTGAGATTGTCATTGATGATTTGGGACAAATGGTGGGTAGAAATGGCGAGCTTTTTGGCCAAAACCGGGAGCGACAAGGTATTTTCCAGAAATGGTTTTTCGGTTTCCATCAAATGTTTCAGCTTGTTGAGGGCCTGTTGTTCGCGTTCTAGACTAAG
>CALDJV010000192.1 GCA_937899305.1 uncultured Cytophagaceae bacterium | reverse complement strand
GACCACAAATTACATCAAATTAACTCACAATAAACTTAGTCCCCAGTGTACTAGGGTACTCCAAGCCATCTATGAAGGCTTTAAGCACTCCTGGAAAAGAGCCGTTATATTCAGGAACTACAAAAACAAATTTTTCACCTTGAGCTACCTGATCACGGTATACATTAAATCCATCGTTTTTTCCAGCGTTGCCATACAAAGCCGAAAAAATAAAATCTTTGGGCAAGCCCTGTAAGTCTATAATCTGAGTATCGATCTGATGGGTCGCAAGCAAACTCTGATAATACTCAGCGACTATCCGGGATAATGACTGGGTTCGATTGGTACAAGATATAATAGTGATCAAGATAATATAAAGTTGATGTTGGGAGACAAATTAAAAAACGGCGTAAAAATTTATAACTGAATTTTCAATGGTTTTACCTGATAGCCTTTCTGTCTGAGCAAGTGCAATACACCAAATTCACCCGGCAAGTGTCCTGCGCCTACCGCAATGAATGCACTTTGACCTGACTTGAGCAATTCTTCTATTTTGGGAATCCACTTCTTATTACGATTTACCAGTAACAGTTCCAATTCCTGTTCGCTGGCTGTTGTTTTCATCAATTGGTGCAAGCCGCTCAAATCTTGCTGTTGATACATTTTATTCAATTTTACAATTTCCTTGGTAGCCAAGCTGTCTTTGTCGTAGACCATTTCGAGCAATAAATCTACCTGTTTGTCAAGCGGTTTACCATCGTACAACACCTTCAATTGATCATCGACAGTTTCCAGTGCAACCAATTTTTTGTTGAGGTTTCGGGCCGCTTTTTGGAAATATTCATCCATTGCGCTATTACCCGTTTTTTTCAGGTTCATTCCCAGTACCTTGGCATACTTTTGCAACATCAGCATTTGATAAATTGCAATGGGTTTGAACTTATTGTACAAGAATATGCCCATTCCAGTGTACTTCTTGAGACAGGCATCAGTAGCTTTGTAGTCTTTCTCGCTCATCAATTGCTTGAGCGTTTTGTTGGGCATGATACTCGCCATGGCTACCTTCATCATGGCCGAAGGCTCTATGACAATTTCGCCTACTACCACATCAGCCTTTTTGAGCTTTTTAAGAATGATTTTATTGGTTTTGATAAAACCATAATCATACAAGTGGTGGGTGCCAAACAAGTAGGTGGTTTTTTTGACGCCAGGACCTGTGACTTCCCAAAAAATAGATTTTGCATCCTTGGTGTTGTCTTGTGCCTGAATAGAAAGCGCCGATCCAATTCCCCAAATAATGGCAATGAATAGAAACTTAGTGTATTTCATTTGTGTCTAAAAATTATCTTCTAGTGGTAGTACTGTGCAACAGCTTGTAAGGTAGAGCAATCATAATTGATGCTTATTGCTTTTGGTGTTTCCTTGGAAAAAAAGTGCGGAAAATACCCGCGAAAAATACTGAGAGCACGAAAATGACAACCCAGCTAAACGGAGTAGGGATCAAACGAAAACTGATGACCATAGCACAGAACAAAAACATCAGCATAGAAATGCGGTTGATTCCGTGCATCATGCGTAGGTTAAAATTATTGGGACGATCGGGATCATGTTTACGGAAGAAATATCCAAAAACATCCCCCATCTTAAAAAAATTTCCAAATTTGCTCATGATATAATGATTGTTTATCCTCAAATACAATCTTTTGATAGAGGTAAAAGTTTGAAAGTGAGTACAAATATCAACAATAATCCTCAGGAATGGCAGCATTTCATCAATTTTAAGGATTTATAAAGATTTGAGGAACAGTGAAAACTTGTTTTGCAAACTGCTATAAAACGTAACCTTAGACCATATATTGTACGTATATTTTGTTATACATAATATTATATTTTGTGAAAGCTCGTGTTTTAAAATAAAAACCCTTTGCGAGTTTTTGGATTACATTTTTTGGTCAAACTAACTACTCCTACCTATGAATCTACAAGAACAACAACTTTGGGAAAAAATTCAAAACTATGAAATCGACGCGGTAGATGCGTCTTTTCCCTTTTCGGCCCGTTTGATGCGTGAAAATGGCTGGACAAAAGCATATACCCTGGAAGTAATTGAAGAATACAAAAAGTTTATGTTTTTGGTAGCCGTTGCTGGGCACCCCGTTTCTCCTTCCGATCCGGTAGATCAAGTCTGGCATTTACACCTGATTTATACCAAGTCTTACTGGGACGAATTCTGCTATGGTATTTTGGGGATGCCAGTACATCACAATCCTACCAAAGGAGGCAAATCTGAGCGAAAAAAACATGTGAAAATGTATGACCAAACTGCGGAAAGTTACCAAAAACACTTTGGTACTAGTCAGCCTGAACACATATGGGTCAATACCAAAGACCTGTTCAAAGAAATCCACTACAAGCGAGTAAACATGCATCGTAACTGGGTTGTTCCCAAACCACAGTTTGTCCAGAAACGTTGGCATGTAGCGCCTTTGTTGGCTTTATTGGCTATGTTATTTATGGCCAACGACGGTGGAGGAGTGTTCATTTTTATATTGCTTTTTGGTATACTGATCGTATATCTCTTGGGTATGGGGTCTGGTAACGACAAGGGCAAACGAAATGGTGGTAGTGGAGGAGGAGGATTGGCTGGTTGTGGAGGCATCATAGGCGATGTGTCTGATTTTGGAGATACTGGTGGTGGAGATTCTAGCGGAGGAGGAGCCAGTTGTTCTAGTTGCTCTGGTTGTGGAGGATGCGGAGGATGTGGCTGATGAACCATATTGAAGTTAAAATTTTTGATCAAACTGACTTGTATTATTATGAAACCAAAAGAAACCCAACTGTGGAGAAGGTTAAAGCAATATCCCCTAGATACCATTGATTTACTCTTTCCCTTTTATGCCCGCCTCATGCGCGAAAACAATTGGTCCAAGCCTCATTCCCTACAAGTAATTGAGGAATACAAAAAATTTATGTTTTTGTGGTCAGTAGCTGGAGTACCACTTTGTGCACCTGCTTCTATTCGCAAAGTCTGGCAACTACACCTCCTGTATACCCAGTCTTATTGGGATGAGTTTTGCCGTGGTATTTTTGGAAAGCCCATCCACCATAGCCTCACTTCAGGTACCGAAATCGATTACCAAGAAGAAACCGCAGGTTACAACCAACTAACGAAAGTGTACCAGCAGTATTTCAACAATCAACCACCCGCAGCCATTTGGTTGTCCAATGCAGTAATACCTGAGAAACAGCCACTTCAAAATGACCAAGAGGAAGAGATCGCGATTAAATACGATGGAAAGGGAGGTGGAAATGTGTGGGACATCGTGTATTATCTTTACGAAATGATGCCCCAGTCCAAGGGGCGTTGGTTTATTGCTTCTTTTATCAGCTTATTTGTGATATTGGCACAACCCAAAGATCTGGATTACGAAACCGGAATTGCCTTTATTGCTGTAGTATTGATGATTATTGGTATTGCAGTAATGGCCATCAAGGCCGATCGCTAGGGTAGATGCAAACAGGCAGACCATCATTGGGTGGGTTGAGACTTGAATAATCAACCCACCCAATAATCCAATTTAAGAAATAGAGCGAGTACGTGAATCTAATGTAAGTTGCTGATTTTAAATTGTTAATAAGATGTATGGTTACTCGATTCGGCTGTGGACTACTACCAATACGCTTCCTAAAACTTCTCCTTCAAGAATCGCGCGGTATGATTGTTATCCAACTTGATTAAATCTTCGGGAACC
>CALDJV010000191.1 GCA_937899305.1 uncultured Cytophagaceae bacterium | reverse complement strand
ATGAATGAATGAAGTAAGGTAAAAAACGCTCTTGAGATAAGTTCCATAAGTTGAATAGTTTTAGGGTATGAAGTCATTTTGAATTTTAGGGTGACTTCTCAATTTCTCCTCTAAAATAACCTATTCTTCTTATTATTTATCAAATCAATTCACCAAATGTAGTTTTTAGTTCATCAATCCAAAATTTGAGTTCATTAGCAACATCAACGACTACTTCTGAATGATCCGAAACTCTACTCGGCGGTTCCGCGATCGCCCTTTTGCGGACACATTAGAAGCCACTGGATTGGTCTCTCCATAACCTTTAGCTACCAAGCGCTGGCTTGCAATGCGTTGCGAAACCAAGTAATGCACCACGGCCTGGGCTCTGGCCTCAGATAAACGCATATTTTTTGATGTTTCCCCTTCACTATCAGTATACCCCGATATCTCTATGATCATCTCTGGATTTTCTCGTAAAATTTTCACCAATCGTTTTAATTCAGGCAAAGAGGAACGTTGGAGGCTATCTTGATTGTAGTCAAAGAACAAATTATTCAGGCGAATGGCTTGTCCTGTTTCCAGGGGCACCAAAAACAAGTCCCGTTTGATTTCCTGATACTTGTTTGTTTTGAGCAGGTCTAAACTTTTGCTAATAGGATAAAACCCATGCTTTTCAGCGTGAAAACCATACAACTTTTGGTAGGGTAACACAATGGTATACGACCCATCCACTGGACTGGAACGGGCCACGCCTACTTGACGATCAGATTTCAAATCATCGTATACAATGGTGGTTCCAATGGGTTTACCGGTTTTTTGATTGATTACTTTGCCATGTACCAGCACTACCGGGTTGGGCTTGGCCGCGTCGGGTAGTTTTATTCGGAAAACATCACTTTTGCCCAAGGTATTTTTGTATGACACAAAGTACGCATATTCTCCCGAGGCAGGAATGGTGTAATAGGCATCCCAATCCGCAGTATTGATGGCCGGCCCCAAGTTGAGTGGGGTGCTCCAATTGGTCCAGGTATCGTCTAAACGACGGGTAACAAAAATATCGTTGTCGCCATAGCCTGGTTCCCCTTTGGTAGAATAATACAAGGTAACATTATCGGCTGCCAGAAAGGGCGTAATGTCGTCAGCAAATGTATTTACTTGCATTCCCAAATTGAGCGGTTCGCTCCAGGTGCTATCTGTTTGCATAAACGATACATACAAGTCTCTACCCCCTTGGGTGTCGCTCCGCTCTACACTTAAAATGAGCGTCTGGGCATCGGCCGAAATACACTCTGAAACAAACTTGGCTCGGTTGTAATAATTTTTAATCACCACTGGCTGGGGTTTCTGCCAACCGTTTATCGATCGGTGGGTCAAATATAATCCTCTTCGGGCACTTTGCCCTCCCCCGTAGGTACCATTGAGTAACAAAGTATTACCATCGGGTAGTACCGATATCACTTGATTGTGGCCTTCATTGTTCAAAGGGCGTCCAGCATTGGCGATTTTGCTCCAGGTATTATTGGCCAGGAGTTGGGTCTGCCAAATGTCATTTTTTTGATTGGGCACCGTATTCTCGGGGTGTTTGTCTCGCACCAAGTAAAGTCTTTTGCCATCCGGCGAAATCACTGGTGCTACTTCGGCGTAAGGAGAATTTACATTACTACCCAAGTTTTCCTTGGTAGAAACATCCAAGGCTTGTTCCAGTAGATTAATTTTTACTGGGGGGTGTTTAATCAGTAAATGATCTACCTCTAGTACCATATTGTAGTTTACGTCTAATCCCACTTTGGTTCCAAACAATGGCGGATAGGGAATCTCTTGTACTTTGTGACCATTGATATAAAAATTCAACACAAATCGTTTTTTTTCTACGGCCAATACGTTGGGTTGACCAATGGGGCGAATGTATTTGGAAGGTGCCCAACGTTTGATATTGTAGTACTTGCGTTTTTTGAACATAGATATGCGATAATATCCATCATGGGTCACAATAAAGCTGTACATATTTCCTACATCCGCCATTCCCCACATCAGTCCAGCCCCGTGTTTTCGGGTACCTTTTACTTGAGTAAACTTGACTTCGATGTAAAAATCATGTTTGGGATTGATGTAAATGTTCTTGTGAAAAACCCTGCCTCCTTTTCGATTTTTGTGATGAATTCGATATACTCCGTCAATAATTTGAGTGGTAGCATCACGGTTGTCCTGAATCAACCAATCATTCTGATTATCGTCAAAATCGTCTCTGAAAAAAATATTTTCCTGCGCAGATAATCTAGTCAGGCCTATCAAGCCAACAATTATGGTCAAGTATAATCTTTTCATCGTTCCGAAATTATTCAACTAAAAATAGTGTAGCTCCATAGCAGGCCCGCTAACCTATCCACCTCTCTTCTTGCTTATTTCATTGATGCGTTTTGTGCACCCATAGAGATGACCTAAGTGAATCTACTAAAATAACTTGTGCCACTATACTTTATCTCTTGCGGTAATACTTCGTCAAAAAATAGCACCAATAACGCTGCTATTAGCTCATTTTTTAGACTCGTCTGACCACAAGATACTTTGTAATATTGGCTCAATTTATTTTTTCCGCTTCACTAAGAATAAAATCTCATAATTTAACAAAATATTTTGCAAGCAGGCAAGGTAGGTAATATCTAACCCAGATATCCAATAGTATGCTCGTAGGTAATAAAAATAAACCTCAGGTGCTGTCGCTATAGCATTTTAGGGTCATCGTAGCGAATTGTTTTATGTTTGATTGTTGTCAGAAACTTTGTGATTCCCCTACCCTATACCCAAAACACTATACTAGATAGAACACTGATGAGATTGCAGTAATTTTTCAACAAAATTGATAAGT
>CALDJV010000190.1 GCA_937899305.1 uncultured Cytophagaceae bacterium | reverse complement strand
ATCTCTAGTCGCTATACTTCGTCAAAAAATAGAGCGAATAGTGCTACTATTAGCCGATTTTTTGACTTGTCTGGCACCAAGATATTGCACTAAATTTGGATTAGTTTATTTTTTCCATTTTACCAGGGAATGTTCATGGTTATGTCGAATATGACCACTCTCAGACCTTGGTCTTTCTGAAATAAGACCAAGGGAGAAAAAAGGCTTGGTACAATGTAACAAAAGTAAATTTCGGTTCTACAATGGTGAATTTATTTGAAATAAATCCATTCTATCGCTGACGACTTTGATCCTGACAGGTCAAGTATTGCACTGAAAGTGCAGGGTTTTAACCCAGAGCTGAGACCAATAAATCCATTCTATCGCTGACGACTTTGATCCTGACAGGTCAAAAACCTGTCAGGATTGGTTATGAAGTGGTAAAAACTTATGGCCGGCAATTCACTTTAACACCTGATAAGGATGAAAATGCCAAGATCATATAACTAAAAATATTTAATCGTAAGATCAATGAGTTTTTGCTTGGTGTTGTTGTAGGGAGGCAAAAGTTTCTCGAGGGCATTTGGGATGTGTTGTTTCAAAATCCCTCGAGGGTTTGAAAATGCTTCAAATCCATAAAAACCATGGCCTTTTCCAATCCCGCTATTGTTGGAACCACCAAAAGGTAAATTTGTATTAAAGAAGTGTACCGCATTGTGGTTGATACAAGTTCCTCCTGCTCGAGTATTGGCAATGATATGATTGATATTTTTCTTGCTTTTGCTGTAGATGTACAATGCCAATGGCTTTTCTCGTGAATTGACTTCTTTGATGACTTCTTCCAGGTTGGTAAAGCCATAAACGGGCATCACTGGGCCAAAAATTTCTTCAGTCATAAGGGTAGACTCCATCGGAACATCCGTGATGACCGTAGGGGCAATAAAGTCTTGATCGTTGTCAAATTGTCCTCCAGCCTCGATGCGGGCACCTTTAGCCACTGCGTCATCAATGTAACCTTTCACTCGCTTAAAATGATGGTTGTTCACGATACGGGCATAAGAAGTTTCCTTGGAAGCATCCTCAGAATAAAAGCTTTGGATATATGCTTTTACCTTTTCAATGAAGGCCTGTTTTTTACTTTCGTGGACAAATACATAATCGGGAGCAATGCAAACTTGTCCATTGTTGACATATTTTCCCCAAGCCACTCGTCGAGCGGCATCGTTGATGTTGGCGGTTTCGTCTATAATTGTGGGGGACTTCCCTCCTAGCTCAAGCGTAACAGAAGTTAAATGTTTGGCTGCGGCACCCATCACGATTTTACCAATCGAGGGAGCCCCAGTAAAGAAAATATGATTGAAAGGCAACTTAAGTAGATCGGTAGAGGTTTGTACCCCGCCCTCGATTACCGCAATTTCGTTTTCATCGAAAACTTCGGCCAACATCTCTTTCATCAAAGCCGACGCGTGGGGAGTGTGCTCCGATGATTTTAAGATAATCGCATTTCCCGCTGCAATGGCTGATACCAAAGGGCCAAATGAAAGATTGAAAGGAAAGTTCCAAGGAGAGATGATCATGACCACTCCCTTGGGCTCGTATTTGATACGTGAGCTAGACCCCATCATAGCCAGTGGCGTTTTTACTTTTTGCTTACGCATCCAACGATGTACATGGCTTTTAGCGTGTTTAATTTCGCTCGTAATAGGATAAATCTCGGTCAAGTCTACCTCACTGGGGTGTTTGCGATAGTCGTTAAATAAAGCCTCTTTGATCTGAGGACGGTACTTAAGTACTAATTGATGTAATTTCTTCAGCTTGGTAATCCGTTGCGAGGCATTGGTATTGGCAACATGATACTGGTTGGCTTGTTGGGCTTTAAATATTCTTTGGATTTCGCCTGTCTCAGTTTCTCGAGGTATGGTTAAGGTTGCATTCATAACGACATGGGTTTAAACACTGCTTTCTATCAAAATAGAATACATATCTAATGGTTTCGGTATTCCTGGCAGAGAAAAACCAAGAAACAAAATCAAGATAATTCTGAGTAAAATCTTAGAAAAACAATATTATTGGTAACTTTGTTAATATTTAAAAACAATATATTGCGAATTTGTTTAATCTTTTTAAAGAATAATAGCAGGATTGTCGCATATGATATCATAATACTCTCAAAGTGCAGTAATAGTAAAGCCTATGATAGATTTCTCGAAACCCTCCACCCAAAATACCCGCTTTACCGCCAACACTTCTGAACTATTGGTGAGTTATACTGTGGCTCAGGAAAACCGCCATTATGAGTTTGACAATGTAGTATTTGCCTATCTTACTCAAGGAATCAAAAAAATAGACATCCCTTCGCTCGTATCTCTGGATTTACACCCTGAAATGGTGCTCATGGGATCTACCAAAATATCGGCTGAGGTATCTTTTCCTGATGCTACTCCCACAAATCCAGCTACTTGTTTTTGTTTGGAAGTATCGCGGGAAAGTGTCTGGAAAACCTTGGATAAAATCAATGAAGCTTATGGCATGCCCGAGCTCATCAAAGAAGAAAAACAGCTCGAGGATAGTGATTTCTACTTTGGTCAAAGCAGCCAAAAGGTATTGCATATTTTGTACGAGATTCAAAAGTTACTGACCGAGGAGGTGGCCTTCAAGGAATACTGGATAGATCTAAAGATTGAGGAATTGATTTTGAGTTGCTTGCAAACCAACATGCGAGCATTGTTGATCGATAATTATCACCAAAACCAATTGCTAGACCACCCATTGGCATTTGCTATTGACTATATCAAACACCATCTTCATACCCGCATCGACATCAAAACATTGGCCGACAAGGCATCGATGAGTAAAGCTACTTTCTTCCGCCAATTCAAGCATCACTTGGGCATTACCCCCATTAATTTTATCCACCAAGAACGCATCAAAAAAGCCCAGCAAATGTTGAATCGTACCAGCAAATCGGTGAGCGAAATTGGTTATTGCCTGGGGTATACCAGTCCCTCCTATTTTACCACTCAGTTTGAAAAAATTGCTGGTTGCTCGCCTTCAGCTTACCGCAATGGGGGGTAATTTTTATCATGTCACCTTTGGAATATCCTTTCTTAATCTCTCAAATTATTTTGCTGAGACTCCTGAATATCCGTCATATTTTCATCGGCCCAAGCCACTAAACTTTTTAGATGAGGCATCAAACTACGTCCTCTTTCACTCAATTTATACTC
>CALDJV010000189.1 GCA_937899305.1 uncultured Cytophagaceae bacterium | reverse complement strand
GGTTATTAGAATTCTTGGGAAGACTTGACAAATAATGTACCGCTCACTAATGATATTTGTTAGCTATACGATTGAGAAATTACTGCAGAATCGTATACTGGGCAACATTAGCTTAATCACTCAAAATATTTGTAAAAAAAACGAAACATATGAAATTTAGCGTCTCATCAGCCTTATTACAACGACAATTGGCCGCTATCAGCGGAGTCATCATGTCAAACCCGGTCGTTCCCATTTTGGAAAACTTCTTGTTTGAGCTCGAGGATGGAAAGCTGACCGCAAGTGCTTCTGATTTACAGACTTCTATCACGACCGAAATCGAGGTAGATACTCAAGATACCGGAAGCGTAGCCGTACCAGCTAAGATTTTGTTAGACACGCTCAAAAGCTTACCTGAACAACCTGTTACGTTTAGTATCAATGAAGAACACAAAAGTATTGAGATCACATCCAATACTGGGCATTATAAATTGGCGGGTGAAAACGCAGAAGATTTCCCTAAAATCCCCAAGGCAGACAGTAAACTGAGCTTGACGATGTCTTCTGACATTTTGGGCAAAGCGGTTGGAAATACCATTTTCGCTACCAGTAACGATGAATTGCGTCCCGCGATGACTGGTATTTTTGTGGAGTTTCAGGCGGACAAAACGACCTTTGTAGCGACCGATGGGCACCGTCTTATTCGCTACAACCGCGACGACCTTATTGGAGGGGGAGATCCTATGACAATGATTATTCCTAAAAAGTCGCTTGGTTTGCTACGGGCTACTTTGCCTACCGAACCCGCCGAGGTACATACTGAATTCAGTGAATCCAATGCATTTTTTAGCTTTGATGACATTCGCATGGTTTGCCGCCTGATAGATGAGCGCTTTCCTGACTATGAGAATGCCATTCCAACCGAAAACCCCAATGTGCTCACCATTGATCGAGTAGCCTTGCTCAATTCTTTGAAACGTTTGGCCATTTATGCCAACAAAAGCACCAACCAAATCCGCCTGAAAATGGCCAATGAAGGTACACTGCAAATCTTTGCCGAAGATTTAGACTTCTCTAATGAGGCCAACGAAGCCCTGGCTTGCGAATACCAAGGAGACGACATGGAGATCGGTTTCAATGCCAAATTTGTAATTGAGATGTTGAGTAACTTAACTGCCAAAGAGATCACGATTGAAATGTCTACCCCAAACAAAGCTGGGATTATGAAACCCACCGAAAAGACCGACAATGGAGACATTTTGATGTTGGTAATGCCAGTAATGTTGAATACCTACGCTTAAAATAGCCAATAATTGATATATTCAAGCCCTGAGAAAGATTCCAGGGCTTTTTTTATTCAAAACGTTCACCTTTCAAAAGCTACCTTGTCAATTTGTAACTTGGTACGAATGTACTTTCTCCTCGCCTTAGGAAGGTAAAACTCTTTATCCCCCGCCTTGTAAGACACTGAACCTAACTTACTGATAATCAAAGGGTAATCATTTTTCGTGTACACCTTTTTTAGGCGCGCCCTATACAAATTATCTGGTCTGAACGGCTTCAGTATTCCATATTCATCTATTGTATGATATTGCTGTCCATGCTTGATCAAACGATGTAGTATTATCTGGTGATCTTTCTCCTCATAATAATAAATAGCCGTATCTCCGGGTAAAAACAGGTTATACACTTGCTCTTCTTTGTGGTTCAAATCATTGGGGCGTGCCGTCCAATCAATTCCTCCACCGACACGTTTGGCCATCTCTTTGATTTTTTGTTGATACATTTCTCCCATTTTGCCCACAAAAAATGAATCTAACAATGCTTTTCGATCATTATTGAATTTTTCAATGGCTTTGAGGCGCTTTTCGTGGAGTATATGACAAGTTTTCAGTTGCCTGTTTCGCAGTAATAACGAGTCACTCAATAGAACCCTTATCTCATTATTGGTAGTAGCAGTGTCTGGCCCTAGTTGACTCATCTTTTTGTTTAGACGAGCCGTATCATCCATTAATTTTACCGGGAAGGTATAGTCTACTCGCTTAAAGAAAGGCTGAAAACGTACGTCGGCATGATACTTTCGTGAGGTAGTAGGTAGGTTATTTTTATTCTTTTGATGATTATAAAATACCACAATAAATAATAACAGAAAGACAAATAAACCAATCCAACTTGTTACAGTGGGAAATTTAAACGCTGACTTATGAGCACTGGTAATCGTATTGGTAGGATTGGCAGGTGACGCAGTGGTGGTAACAATCCTTACAGAGGTACGTAATTGACTACGAGAAGTCTGAATCAAGGTCTGATATGCTTGCCAAAATTGTTCATCATCTAAAGCCCGATAATTACGCCAAAGTTGATTTGCCTGCTTATTTAAAGTAGAATTTTCCATTGTTTGATCTTTAAAGTATAACACTACCATAATAAAGATACAAACAAATTAAAATGCATCCAAAAACTACCCAC
>CALDJV010000188.1 GCA_937899305.1 uncultured Cytophagaceae bacterium | reverse complement strand
AAATATGATAAAAAACATCCCTTGCTTTTTAGCAGTGGCGAATTTTTGATATTGTTTACGATTTTTTTGGCAATATATGCGGTCATTTATAAGCAAAAACTGGCTCGAGTAGCGTATGTGTCGGCATTTAGCTTGTTCTTTTATTATAAATCTAGCGGAGATTACGTCTGGAACTTGGTGATTTTGGCAGTTGTCGATTATTATGCGGCTCTTTTCTTGTACCGTGAAGAACGAAAGCCTCGAAAAAAACTTTGGCTGGTAATACTCATTATATTTAACCTGAGTTTTCTGCTCTACTTCAAGTACACCAATTTTATTCTGGAAAACCTGGCCTATCTGGCCCAGCGTGATTTTGAAAAGTTGGAGATTTTTCTGCCTATTGGAGTATCTTTTTATACTTTTCAGACCATTAGTTACCTGGTAGATGTGTACAAAGGAGATATCAAACCTTGCAAGAACTTATTGGATTTTGGCTTTTATCTGAGTTTCTTTCCGCAGTTGGTGGCGGGCCCCATTGTACGGGCCAAAGATTTTTTGCCTCAAATCCACGAAAAAATAATTTTTCGCCAAGAGCAAATGGGGGAGGGGCTGTTCATGATCCTGAAAGGGTTGATCAAAAAAGCCATCATTGCTGATTATATGGCTCAATACGCCGACTTGATCTATTCGGCACCTACTACTTACTCTGGCTTCGAAAACATGATGGCCATGTATGCCTACACGCTGCAGATTTATTGTGATTTTTCTGGGTACTCCGATATGGCCATTGGTTTGGCTTTGTTGATGGGTTTTCGTTTGCCCGAAAACTTTCGTAGCCCCTACAATTCGGTAAGCATTACCGAGTTTTGGCGACGTTGGCATATCTCACTCTCCACTTGGTTGCGCGATTACATCTACATCCCTATGGGAGGCAATCGCAAGGGGGAAGAAAAACAGTGGTTGTTTTTGATGTTGACCATGCTCATTGGAGGATTTTGGCACGGGGCATCCTGGAAGTTTGTGTTCTGGGGAGCCATGCATGGTGCGGGGCTATTCATTCACAAGATATTCAGCAAATCGGTCAAAGAAATGGGACTGAATCGTCAAATACTAAAACCGTTGGATTGGTTCTTGACTTTTCATTTTGTGGCTTTACTTTGGATCTTTTTCCGAGCCGATAGCTTTAGTGTAGCTGCCCAATCCATTACCAAAATGTTTTTTGATACTGACTGGGCTTATTTGGTTCCCTTTATACAAACCCGAGGGCTACTGGTGGCTATGATGGTAATTGGCTACTTCATCCATTTCATTTCTGAGAAAGACAAAGCCCGCACTGCCGAATACTTCTCGTCTTTGCCAGTAGTAGTCAAGGCCGCCATCTTTATTTTGGTCATTCAATTGATTCTACAATTTAAGACCGAAAACGTACAGCCGTTCATTTATTTTCAATTTTGATGTAACCTTCTGGTTTTGTTTTCGTTGCACTCCGTGCTTGGGGTGCTTTAAAGCATATATTGTATTGATTTTGAGGTAGAAATCCATATATCATAAGGGCCAAGTACTGTTTATAAGTGTTTTGTTTAAATGCGGGAATCAACTCTTCAAATGCTGAATTTTACTCCTTTGAGTAAGCCTGATCTACTTTACTTCCGAAGTTTGGAATTACTGTTTCAAAAACCACCAGTTCTTACACTCACCCTATTTCCATTTTTACAAGTAAGTACCTAAAATTTGCATATTTGCTACAGGCCTCGTATGTTCGTGCGCTCAAATTATCTAAATTACTAACTACTGCAAAGAAAAGTCTTCATGCCGGCTGAATGTAACATTTAAACTCAAATGTTCATTTGGCTATGTAAAGTAGGCTCGGTCTTGAAACCGCCAAGTTTACTGAAACCTTTCTTTACATTCGTAGTATCCAAGAAAACCCAATGATCATGTCATTGGGTTTTTTATCCAGAATGCCTGCTTATCGATAATATTATCCGTTGGTGAATATAGCATACGGGAATTTTCATAAGAATCGATGCCTCGAGTTGCCTTATCTTTAAGTATATTGATCCATCAATAGCTGTTCAATATTCCCAAAATGTCTCAAGAAGAAGCAAACTTTGTAAAGCTCCTACGTTCTCCCGAGCAAGCCAATGTAGCCATTGCCTTAGAGATAGCTGAAGGTAATACGGTGTTTCAGCCTCATTTAGAACCATATACAGCCCTATGTCATTGGGCGTTTAGTAATGAACCAACGGTAGAATACATCACCACCTTGAATCAACCCGAGCTCTCGTTAGAAGACCACGACCTTACCTATGTGCCTCCTGAAATAAGTACATTGGATCATTTGGTAGGGCTAGATTTGAACATCAACCTACTCACTAGTTTACCTCCTGAAATTGGTCAATTGACTCACCTAAAACAGCTGATTTTAAGTAATAATCAACTTCAAATACTTCCCCCTGAAATACAGGGCCTTACTGAATTAGAAGAACTCAATCTGGGAGCCAATCAACTTAAAAAATTGCCCAAAGAAATTGGAAGCCTGAAAAGCCTTATTTGGTTGAATCTATTTGCGAACAAACTTACTGCCTTGCCAGTAGAAATAGGCGGTTTGGAAAGCCTTGAGCAATTACATTTTGGGGGAGATAATATTCGGAGGCTGCCCAAGAGTATTGGGAAACTCAGTACTTTGATTCAGCTATCTGCCGAAGGTAATCGCCTGGTGAAACTCCCTGATGAAATCTGCCAACTCCAAAATTTAGAAGTGTTGCAATTGTTTTCGAGTAATGGACGATTAAAAAAAATGCCCAAATATATAGCAAACCTACAAAAGCTGAACACCTTGGTCTTGGGAGGCCAACCAATAAAAAAAAGAGAAAGGCAAAGAATTGAGACCAGTTTGCCCAATTGTACGATTGAGTTTGAGTAAAGTAAGCTACTCCCTTACTTCAATTGTTTGAGTGCCTCGGTTACTTCCTTGACTGGTAATTTACAAACTTTGTCCTGGCATACATAAATCATTGTTTTGCCTTTTTGCCATTTGTTTTTGAGCAAAGGCAGGCTTCCTTCTCGACGTCCACCCATCAATAAAACATTGGGTAAGTAACTTTTGTCCCATTGTTTGCGCAACTTGTTTGCTTTACGGCCCACAATGGCTACTTCATAAGGCGGTTGCACCTGGTACAACATCAGCGACGCCCAATTGGCGTAGTAATAACCGTTCTTGATGACATCTTTCTGGACATTATGCAGCATTTGTCGAGATTTTTGGAGGTAATCTTGATTATAAAAATAATGCCCTAATTTAAAAAGGTTGTGGGCCATTACCGAGTTAGACCCTGGAATGACATTGTCTGAAATGTCCATCTTACGAGCAATCAAAGGCGCATCCAAATCGGAAGTGTAAAAAAACATCCCTGACTTGGCATCATAAAAGTGGGCAATCGCATATTCAGTGAGTGACTTCGCTTTGAGAAGCCATTTTTCTTCCAGTGTAGCTTGGTAAAGTTCAATCAAAGCATCTATCAGTAAAGCATAATCATCTAAAAAAGCATTGATACTGGCCTTACCTGGGTGATTGGTATGTTTCGTTTTGCTTTGTTTGATTTTTCCCTTTAAGGTTTTATTCTCAGGGGGAGTACTCAGTTTATAATTACGGTATAACTGGTCCCCTTTGGCCATTTTATGGAGCAAGAAATCAACATTTTTCAGGGCCAATTTCAAAAACTTTTTGTCGCCAAATGCCCGGTAGGCTTGCACCAATCCTTTGAGAGTGAGTGCATTCCAGGCCAATAATATTTTATCGTCTAGCCCAGGACGAATGCGTTGGTTGCGAACTTCCAGCAACTTATTGCGCATCTCTTTCAACTTCTCGTGAAATACAAAAGGCAGGATATCATACTTTTGAGCAAGTTTGACTGTTTCATGCCGTAAATTTTTGGTATACAAGATGTTCTTTTGGTGTTCCCAATTGCCCCCTTTTTTTACTTCAAAGTATTCATTGAATACCGCCGCATCCTTGCCTAGTACCGAATCAATTTCGGCCTTGGTCCAAACATAATATTTGCCTTCTTCGCCTTCGCTGTCAGCATCCAATGAGGAATAAAATCCACCTACTGGACTGGTCAGTTCGCGGACGATGAAATCATAGATTTCGTTGGCTACTTGTTTATATTTTCCTCCGAAACCTGCCTGAGATGCTTGAGCATACAACCCCAATAATTGACCGTTGTCGTACAGCATCTTCTCGAAGTGAGGTACCTTCCATTGAGCATCGGTGGAATAACGAGCAAATCCGCCTCCCAAATGATCATAAATACCTCCAGCTGCCATGTGATCAAGGGTAGTAAAAATAGCCTTAAGCGCTTTTTTGTCCTTGGTAAGGTGGTAATAGCGCATTAGGAAATCGTAATTAATGGGTGAAGGGAATTTCAAACGGCCTTTACGTCCTCCTTGCTTAAAATCAATGGTCGTCATCCACTTGTCAAACAATTGAGTCAGGTGTTGCTGATTATAAGTCAGTGCATCGCTTTGCCCGGCGATTTTTTCCAAATCATTGACTGCATTGGTCAGGCGCAGTGCGTACTCCGTCATTTTATTGGGTTCTTTTTCGTACACTGTCTGAATTTTCTCCAGTAAGTTGACCCAATTTTTTTTAGGGAAATAAGTGCCAGCAAAGATGGGTTTTCCATCAGGCATTGTAATCACGTTGAGTGGCCAGCCACAGCCGCGCTCGTTTAATAACTGACAAGCACTCATGTAAACTTTGTCAATATCAGGGCGTTCTTCTCGGTCTATCTTCACTGCCACAAAATGTTGGTTCATCAGCTTGGCTACCTGCTCATCTTCAAACGATTCCTTCTCCATGACATGGCACCAGTGACAAGCGGCATAGCCAATACTAATAATGAGCATTTTCTTTTCCTTTTTGGCTTTCTCAAGCGCTGCTTTACCCCACGGGTACCAGTTAACTGGGTTATGTGCGTGTTGCCGTAAATAGGGGCTACTTTCGTGAATCAAGCGGTTGGTATGGGTGGGTGTACCAGTGGTGGTGGTATGATCGGTATGTTGCGATTGACAGGCAAAGGTCAATAAACAAAGCCATAATATTGAGAAATAGTCACGCATAAGGAAAGAGAAAATTTTGAAACAAAAAAAGCCACTTTCACTGAAAGAACCTCGTGAAAGTGGCTTTAGTTTAAATCTTATGAAATAACTTAGTAAAACTACAAAAATAACTTAATCCATTTAGCTAACCTCTGGCTGCTATACTTCGTCAAAAAATAGCGCGAATAGCGCTGCTATTAGCCAATTTTTTAGACTTGTCTAGCACCAAGATATTGCACTAAATTTGGATTAGTTTATTTTTTCCGTTTTACTTATTGCTTATTAAAAGAAATTTTCAGGGCAATATTGGCGGTAATTGGAATCGGTAGTGGAATACCAGGAATATTGGTCAGGGTTTGGTCAAAAGAAGTACTCAGGGATGAAACAAAAAT
>CALDJV010000187.1 GCA_937899305.1 uncultured Cytophagaceae bacterium | reverse complement strand
AACTCCAATTTTACAACTTTTTTCTTTACTCTCATTTTTTATAAGAAAGCCCTGTTGAGCATTATTTAGTAACGTATTCGCAATAACTGTTCGATTTAGAACAAATCCTCTTTACTGCCTTTCGTTATTTTTATTACCCGTAGCGGTGCTACGAGCGCAAAAAATGCCTCAGTCAGTTTTGAGTATTCTGCCCTCAATACTCGACACTTATTTTGAAAACGTTACTTAAAAAAAATAGGTAGCGCGAAAACACGCGCCCCTATTTCAAGTGAGCTTACTCGAAGCTTACATTTCACACACAACACAATTTGTATTTTTAATCCACTCAGTATTCCTCGTTCCCTAATCTCAGGGTAAAGGTTTTGGCTGCGACCCAAGCCTTGATCACCTCCATTTCTTTTTGAGAGGGCATACGGTTGTAGGGCCCGCGAGCTTGCACCACCCGGCGGTCGTCCAACACCTCAATGGTCACGAGTTTGGTAGTGCCCCGGAACAGGTCTTGGGTAACCAAACTCCAGATAGAACAATACCCCGAAATACATCGATCAAGGTAAGAAGACACACAATGGCTCATATCTTGGCCTTCATCAAACAAGGACCGACTATCGGTGATTTGCCGGATAGTATACCATTTGAGCGAACGTGGTTTACTGAAATAATGGAACTCACCTATCGTAGAGAAATTCCAGTGTACCACCGCCTTACCATATGCCTTCATGATTTGCTGATACTGCTCGGTATCGTTGAGCCAACGATGCCATTCGCGTATCATGCGCATCAAAGAACCATAGGTCCGTCCTTTCAGGCTAAATCCGTTTTTTTGTGGTGCCTGGGCTACCAACTCTCCTGCCTCGTTCAATCTCAGCGATGTTTCATACCGCTGAGCTACTATAAAATCTACCAGTGGTCCTACCTGGTGATGCGCCAGAAAATCGGGATGATTGATCAAAAACAGGATCAACTCCAGCCAAAACTCCTGGTCTTGCGTGATCTGATCTAGTTTGGCCGCCATCAAGGCTTTGAACAATGCCACGCTCCCTCCCAAAGCGATGATTTGGCCATAGTACAAGGCCTGGTAAATGTTATATTCTTGAGGAGATTCCTGAAAATGGTGCGCCATTTTTTTAGTCAGGTTCACTGGCAACTCCTTGACTTTCCGGATGTTGTTCCCATTTACCAAGTGCAGGTACCAGTCTATAGTCTGCTTGTTCCCGGTTTTCCAGGCCTGGTTCATAAACATGGGCACAGCATAATGTCCAAACAAAAACTGCAGCAAATCTTTCAATAGCCAATTAGACACTTCTTGCCAATTGTCCCGATCTGGAATCTCTACTGTAGGTTGCCAATCCTTGGGGTTTCGAATCCAAAATCGGGCATAACGGTATGCATTCGACAAAGCCTGGGCTCGATAATAAATCTGGTAAGCATTGTCTCGAGCAATGTCTGTCACAAATTGGTAGAATTCTTTTTGGTCACAACGACGACGATGCCACCAAGTAGTCTGGAGCAATTCGGCAATATTTTTAAAGTCATTGGGACGGTTGCTTAAGGCTACCTTACGATGGCTCAAGTCATACATAATGTTCTTCAACTGAGCCTGGGTATAGCTACGTTGTTTTTGTTTTTTCATGATGATAATCCAGCTTCGATCCGCCAGATTATATCCCTATCGAGAGGTCAGCATATGGCGGGGTAAGACGTGGATGAATAAGCGAGGGATTTGGCCATATTGCACAAATCCCCGTGCCCATCATCGTCTTTAGTTTCTTGATTTTGTTCTTTTCTGTTCAAGCTTCTATTCTTTTAATCATTGATAATCAACCTTCTCAAACCTTGATTGATTATTATGTTTCAAACTTACTGATCTGGTACGCAAGCTTTTTGCGTACTCCATATTTTTTTTGTGTACATTGATTTAAATGGTTTTGCTTATTGTTTTATTGTTACATTGTTCCGCTGCGCTCATTGTTCAATTGTTGCGCGAAGCGATGATTACTCTATTGTTCCGCTTCGCTCATTGCTCTATGGTTAAATGGTTGCGCGAGGCGATGATCAAATTTTCATTTTCGCAAATATGATAATGATTGTATTGCTTCGCTTTGCGTTACTGTGGACTATGGACTATCGACCGTGGACTAAAAAAACTATTGACCATCGACTGTGGACTTTATAACCAAAAAACTACCAACTCCTAACTACGATCTACCAACTAAAGAAAACTAAAACAATTAAGAATAGTCAATCGACAACTCTAGGTTTTCTTGTTTGCTCCAGTGCTGTAGAATAGACAGTTCGCTATCGGTAGGCTCGCGATTCTGCTTGCCCCTTACCTCCCAAATCTTATCCTCATTGCCTAGCTCTATAGTCAAACATTTTTCTTCGCGACCATCATAAAAAACCCGGCTCATGGCCCAAATAGAACTGGTACCCGCTTGGCATTTATGATTATACCCTCCAACACAATGCGACATTACCTTGCCTTCCAGCCACAATTCATAGTTGTTGATCAACTGTACAATGCGGTAGCGTGGTAAAAATGGCAAAGGTTGGTATTCAAAGTCCTGCTTTTTGCGAATCTCCCAGTCCATCAAACTGGCTTTGAACTCATCGCCTAAGATATTTGAGGAATCATGCCACTCATTGACCAACCTCATTAATGATTTGGGTGTACGTCCTTGCAACATAAAACCAGGCTCAAGTGCTGATTCTTTTTTGATGCCACCTGCTCGACTATACACTCGCTGTCCATAGTATTTGCGCGCATTGATAAAATTGATCACTCGTGATAACTCCCCTTGATCTACGATCTCAGGATAACGGATCAAAAACTGAATCAATTGAGCAAAAAACTCAGTATCACGCTGAATACGTGCCACCGAACAATGGTATAGCTTATCGCTTAGCGCAGCACTGCCTCCTAACCCTCGCACTTGCCCATAAAGCAAAGCCTGATTGATGGTGAAGTAGCTGGGTGCCTTGGTAAAAAAATGCGCCATTTTAGTAGTGAGCTTGGCAGGCACCGATTTTATCCGACGAAGGTTGTTCCCTTTGGCTAGAAAAATAAACCACAAAATGTGCTGGTGGTCGTTGGTGTCCCAAGCTTGATGCATAAAATCAGGCACTGGGTATTTCACAAACAAATGATTGATCAATTCTTTGATCAATTTAGGGTGTACTTTGCCCCAGCTCACCCCTTGAGCCGCATCCCAATGAATGGTGGGCTTCCAACCTTCAGGGTTACGCAGCCAATGATTACGATATTTGAACAATACATACAAAATATTGTGCTGATACAACACAGGTACATTTCCAGGGCGAAGGATGTCTTTTAAAAAATAGAAAAACGCTTGTTTTTGATGTCCAGGAAGCCACTGAGTAGTCTGCAACATCTTACCGATATTCTGAAACAGCGGCGAAAGCTCATGGTACTTGACTTCATTGAGATACAATACGTGCAAAATGTCTATTGCTTTTGAGTAACCTTCGTAAGACAATTGATGGCGCCGCCCTCTTTTTTTGCCATGTTTACGAAAATTCCCCCGCTTTTCTGCATTGGTCTTTCCTACTGTTTTTCTATATACTTTTTGTTGATTTTTTCTTTTAGAATTCCTTGAATAATTACGACTAGCCATGATTACCAAATTGGGAGCAAGCCAGGACGACCCGCTCCATTGAAGAGGTAATTATTTTGAATAAAGCATTCGGCCTGCCTGCGTGACTATTGAATCACCCAAAATCAGCAGGTATTGCCGAAAAACCGCTCCCTTACCCAATATGGCTTACCTCCTTGGCTCAATTAGGAAGGGAGGAGAGGTGTATGTGTTTGCCTGAAACACATACCCTCTTCTGAGCCGTGAACAATTTGGTTTAGCATGTTCTTTTAAATTGTTAATTATGAATTACTTAAGTATCTGATATTCATTGGTTTTACAATGGTTAAATGCCTTTACTGTTGAATGATTGTACGATATATTGTACAACCACTTACCTATTGTACAATTCAACATTGGACTTATTCCAATTCGCAATAATCGGCGATGTTGAGCTTTTCACGCTTGGCCCATCGCTGCACAATCTTGCTTTCGGTTACTCCAGGCATGCAGTTGGCCTTGCCACGTACCTGTACAATGGTTTTGCCATCGTGTACTTGAATGGTCAGCAAGGATTTTACTCCATTACCAGTGGTTGCAGTCAACGACCAAATAGAGGTATCACCCGATTCGCAACGGTCTAGGTAAGTACCCACGCAATGGCGCATGACTTCTCCTTCGCGTTGTACGGCCAAGTTGTTGGTCAATTGCATAATGCGATAGATCGGTGATTTCTGATCGGTCTTATTGGCTCGGTACAAAAAGTTTCGCACCTTTATGGGCTCCCAAGTCACCAATTTTCCGTCACACCAGCCATAGCGATTATTGTCTTCCCATTTTTTTACATCACGCAACAACGATTTGGCGGTTTTACCTTTCAAATCTACCCTCTGGGTCTTTTGTGCTCCTAGTTGGCCATAAGCATCTATTTGCACTCCCGCCATACTACGCGCATTCAAATAATGCACTATACGCTCTATCTGCTGTTCTTCTTCTAGTTCAGGGTGGTTAATCAGTAATCGTACTAGTTGCAACCACATTTCCTGATCTTGAAACAGGTGCTGAACCCCAAGCATTCGCAACGTTTGTATCAGCGATGTGCTCCCTCCCATTGCCCTGATTTGTCCGTGCATCAAAGCATGTTCGATGCCATAACTGGCCGGAGCCTGTAAAAACTCATGGGCCATTTTTTTGGTCAATTCAAGAGGCAACCCAGGAGCAGTGCGTATGTTTTGGCCCTGAGCCACGTGAATAAACCAACCAATATGCAATGGGTTTACGGTGTCCCAAACGTTATACATAAACGAGGGTACTTCGTAACGCACAAACAAATGCGCTATTAAATCCTCCAACAAGTCATAATCCATGTTGCTGGAAGTTTTCGGCATCCATCCTTTGGGCGATTTTAGCCAATGTTGGGTCTGACCATAGATTGTCAACAAAGCCTTTCCTTTGTAAAATATACAATAATGCTGACGTCGAGCGATGTCGGTCAAAAACTCATAAAATCCGTGTTTGTCGCCTGGGCGATTGCCCCACTTTCCTCGCATGAGTTTACCTACATTGTAATAAGGTGAAAAATCACCTAATCTATTTACATTCAGTTTTTTGCGGTACAGCGCCTCTAGGGTTTTCCGAGGGCGACTCAAATCCGCTTTTTTCATTTGAGAACCCATAATTCTTACCATTTTGAAAGCTGCGAAACCAATGGTTGATGATTGATGATGAATTATAAATAATCACCAATTTTCTCAATTATGAGGTTCATCGTTCGCAGCAATTAAGAAGTATTGTTGTTTGTTTTGATATCTGTGTTGTCCCCCTTGTGGGGTATGCCTGCATCATCAGATGATGCAGGTTTGTTTGATTTAAATAATTGATGATTTGTCATATATC
>CALDJV010000186.1 GCA_937899305.1 uncultured Cytophagaceae bacterium | reverse complement strand
CTCAACCTACGGCTCAAAGTAGCTGATATTTACCAGCGTATCCATTTTGATTAAGTAACGTTTTCAAAATAAGTTTCCAGTTTTTGGTGAAATACGCAATACTAACTGAGGCATTTTTTGCGCTCGTAGCAGCGCTACGGGCAATAAAAATAACGAAAGTTAGTGAAGCGGATTTAGACTAAATCGGACAGTTATTGCGAACACGTTACTAAATTATTCAAGTAATATACCCTACTTCTACCTGGATTAATTTCAATCCAATGGGTTCACCCCTTTCATTATTTCCATTTTTTGCGTAAAATTGTAGAATATACTAATCACATTTTTCACAGAAAATGCGTTTGATTTCGCTCAGTGAGAGATGTTCTATAATTTGAATTGATGGGTACCACCCTATTACAACTCCAACGCGTAGAAGTATGGCAGAAAATACCCCCAAACAACCACCAAAAAGCACAAAGCAACGCAAACGTAATAGCATCAGCTTAATGAATACGATCAATCGTTTGGATAATTTGGTCGAGAATGGTTTGCCAACCAACTACATTCCTCATTTGATATTTGTCGCGATTTTAGGAATTTTCTACATCGGCAACTCCCACTACGCCGAAAATATGATTCGTCAAACCAACAAATTGGAGTCCGCGGTAGATAATCTGCGCTCTAGTTACACTTCTCGCAAGGTGGAATTTATGTATGCCAGCAAACAATCTGAAATACTGAAAGCCATTGAACAAAAGGATTTGAAACTCAAAGAAGGGAGCAAAAACCTATATAAAATAAAGCTCAAGAAAAAGGCCTTAGAAAAATAACCTTCCTAATAAAGCTGACACCAAAAAAATTAAATAAAATAACAAAGTGAGTATAAAACGGGACATATTAATTCGGGTACAATTGTCATTTTTGGCCATCATTGTGATATCTACTGCCATTGTAGCCAAGATTGCTTTTGTTCAGTTTGTAGAGCAAGACAAATGGCAAACCATTGCCAAGGAAAATGCCTTGGATCGAAAAATCATCAAAGCCACCCGAGGCGATATTTATGCCGAAAACGATGTTTTGTTGGCTACCTCGGTGCCTAGTTTCAAACTTTCGCTTGACCCAATGATTGCCTCTGATTCCTTATACAGAAAAGGCATCAGGCCACTTTGTGATTCATTGTCTAATCATTTTCAGGATAAAACAGCTGAAGAATATTATCGTAAGATCAACGATGCCCGATTGGCCAAACGACGTTATTTGGTGCTTACCAATCGCTTGATCAATTACTATGAGCAACAAAGACTCGAGAAATGGCCTATCTTTAAAATGGGGATCAATCGAGGAGGCGTTATATTTCAAAAAATTGATAAAAGAACCTATCCTTTTGGCGATTTGGCCGAGCGCCTGATAGGTAGAATCGACGAAGAAGGAGAAGGGGTGGTAGGTTTAGAAAAAAGCTTTGATGATACTCTAGGAGGCATCAATGGGGATGCATTGTACCAAAAAATAGCGGGAGGGCATTGGAAACCCATTCAAACCAACTCACGGGTACGCCCCGTAGATGGTCTTGACATTTATACCACCATTGATATCAACATTCAGGAGATTGTCAACACAGCGTTGAGAGATGGCCTACAAAAATATGAAGCAGATTATGGATGTGCAGTCATTATGGATGTAAAAACAGGCTACGTCAAAGCCATGGCCAATTTGAACCGCAAGGTGATTGACAGTACCAATACCTCTATTTCTGAAATATACAACTATGCCATTGGCGATTTGGCCAGTGAAGATCCAGGCTCTACTTTCAAGATTGCTTCTGCCTTGGCCCTCTTCAATCATACCAATATTCAAATGAGTGATACCGTGGAAACTGGCAACCGCCGTTTTCGCTACGGAGATGCAGTTATGACCGATGATGGCCCCGGAGGACGACTCACTGTACAACAAGCCTTTGAATATTCGTCTAACATTGGGGTTTCTAAACTGATGAATCTCCATTTTAATCAGAACGACCAACAAAGAAACTTACTCATTGATTATTTCAATAAAATTTGGTTGGCCCGTCCCCTCAATTTTCAAATTGTAGGAGAAGCCCAACCTTTGTTTAAGCGCCCTAACGACAAGACCTGGAGTGGTACCACCATTCCTTGGATGTCGATTGGTTACGAATCTAAAATATCTCCGCTACAGATTCTCACGTTATACAATGCCATTGCCAACAATGGGGTAATGATGAAGCCCCAAATCGTAAAAGAGGTCAAAAAGGCCAACCGAAAGCTGAGAAAATACCCTCCAATTATTCTCAATCAACAAATTGCTTCTCCTGAAGCTTTGCGAAGGGTAAAAACAATTTTGCGAGGGGTAGTACAACGAGGAACAGCACGCTTGGTCAATGCCAAGGATTATCAAATTGCGGGTAAAACCGGAACTGCTCAAAAAAGGGTAGGTCGGGTTTACAAAAAAATCTACAAGACTTCTTTTGCGGGTTATTTCCCAGCCGATAACCCAAAATACAGCTGCATTGTGATGATTTATAACCCCAAAAGAGGCAAGCGCTCGGGAGGAACTATTGCGGCCCCAGTATTCCGAAAAATTGCCGATCAATTGCACGCCCGGGATGTCGAGATGAGAAAAATTGTGACCTCAGGTACTTTTGATCGAGTAGATATCTCCAACTTCCCAGTAAAACACATTGGGCATAGAAAAGACCTGGATTTGATTGCCAAGGAATTAGGCATTGTAACTGTAGACAGTAGTGGTACCATGGATTGGGTAAAACCCATCCGAAGAAAGGTAGCAGTACAATGGAAGAAACACAGTATGTCGAGCCAAGGGGTTCCCAATGTAATCGGGATGACCTTACGAGATGCCTTGTACATATTAGAAAATCGAAAACTGCAGGTATCCTTTGCCGGAAGAGGCCGGGTGAAGAGTCAGTCGATAATGCCAGGGGCTGCCATGCCTTCCGATGGAAAAATATTACTGATTTTAAGATAATTCCTTTAGAATGACATAAACTACAAGCAGGCACTAGTACACCGGGAACGAAGTTCCTACTGCATTATTCGGAGTCTTTGGCCCGCTGACTTTACTTCAAAAAGCTTACGTAGCTACGGCTATGCGCTCTTTTTGAAGTGCATCAACAGAACAAATACCCTCGAATAAATCTAGTATTTACTTCATCCCCAGTGTACTAGCCAATAAATTACTATATTGTTGCGCAAGCATTGTATCATCATTGACTAAACCACCCTGCACTGAAAGTACAGGGGTTTTGCGCTCGGACTGAAAGTCCTCTTTAGCCAACCCGTGTCGCAATGCGGGCAAGTTGCTCAAATTCGCAGACGAGACCCGATTTTTTCGCATTACTAAAGTATTGCACTGAAAGTGCAGGGTTTTAACCCAGAGCTGAGACCAATAAAGTCTAAACAAACTATCTTAAAACCTACTCAATCTCATGGCCAAAAAACGCAACTCAAAAGAACCTAATCCTTCTTCTAAGAAAAAAGGCAATGGCATATTCAAATTTTTTATTTCCATCCTCTTAATTGGAGGCCTTGCCGGAGGGGCTTACGTTTTTCTGACTGAACAAACCGACCCTTCGCTTCAGCAGGTCATCAACTATTACAATCATCTCCAAAACAAAAACTTTGACCAAGCCGTCGCAATGTTTGACCAAAATATGCTCAAGCAATATAGCAAGGAAGAATGGCAAAAACTTCTCCAGGACAAAAACGAAGCAGCTCAAGGAATCTCAGGCTATAAAATCAACCTCATTACCAGCTTGAAAGATAGTAAAAACGAAAAAAGAGTCATTTATGCCACCGTGCAGTACGGCGACTCTACCCGCTATGAACAAGTACATTTTATCAAAACTGGTGAGCAATTCAAAGTGCTTGATTACCTCATGAAGGGCAAAGCAAGTAACGTAGACCGCAACCAAGTGCTCAACTAATTTTTCTTGTCAAACCACAAAATGTAAGTTTTGGTCCATTTCCCCTACTGATAGGAAACACCTACTCCCTATTTCTTATGAGCAATCGCACTTCTGAAACACCTCCAAAAAACAAAAAAAACCTTACCCGTTTTATTCTTGTCATTCTTATGTTGGCCGGTGGAGCTTTGTTTGGCTACTTCATTGGGGGGTACCTTCGGGGAGGTCGTCCAGCCGCCGCCCCTACTACTCCTACTCAATACAAACTGCTCTTGTTACCCATGATCCTTGGGATTATCTTTTTGGTATTGGCTATTCACGAACTGGGCCACGTATTTGCGGGCATCAGTGTAGGATTTGAGTTTCGTATGATCACCGTAGGTCCATTTATGTTTCGCAAAGAAGCCGATCAAAGTGGCAAAAAGCGACTACGTTTTCGTTGGAATACTCGACTCAACGCCATGGGAGGACTGGCGCTCTGTCTGCCCAAATCGGACCATCAGCTAAGATCCAAATTCATCAAATTCATTGCAGGAGGGCCTTTAGCCAGCTTGTTTTTGGCATTGCTGGCCTTCGCAGTTTATTGGTTTTTCTACCGAGGCACACCGTCGTTTTTTACGCGTAGCTTCTGGGCTTTCACGGCCCTGATGTCAGGGCTTATTTTTTTAACCACCATCATTCCCATGCGCAGTGGAGGTTTTTTCTCCGATGGTGGCCGGATGCTTAACTTATTCCGGGGTGGTCCCAAAGCTGAAGTAGACCTGGCCATTTTAACCTCTACCGCCGAGGCTACGTCAGGCATTCGTCCTCGGGAGATGAATATGGCTCCCTTACAAAAAATCTTAGCGCGTAATTACCAACATCCCTTTATCCCCTATCTGCATTTGTATATGTATGCCCATCTGCTGGATTGGAACAAACCTGATGAAGCCTGGAACCACTTGGAAAAAACCATGGAAGCCGTTGATAGTATTCCCACAGGATACCAAGCCATGGTTTGGCTGGAAGTAGCCTTTTATCAAGCTTATTACCAACAAGACTTATCAGAGGCAGAGGCCTATTTTCAACGTGCCAAAATCAGTGCAGTCATTCCCAAACATTTGATTTACAAGAGCGAAGCCGTCATTGCCCAACTTAAAGGCGACACTACTCTAGCCCTTGCCAAGGCCCAAGCAGCCCTAGAGGTGTTGCCTCAAGCCATGGACAAAGGGGCTGCAATTGCTGAAAAAGAGTGGCTTGAAAAGTTTATGAGTGAGATAAATAATTCACTACAAAACTGACAAGTGCTGCTATCTTCCAATCAAAATAAAGCTGCTCCAATACTTGGGATGCAGGTAAGGTTCTTGAGCAATGAGTTGAACTTTGGCGGTGTGCAGGGCCTGGGGGTAAGTTTTGTGTCGAAACAAAAGCTGTTGATACAGCAATACCATCAGTTTTTTGGTGTATTGATCGTCGGCCTCCCACAATGAGGAAATCACGTTTTTGGCTCCCGCATGCAAAAATCCCCGAGCCAGCGACATCACTCCTTCGCCCGGCGCAAACTTGCCTACCCCCGATTCGCAACTGCTC
>CALDJV010000185.1 GCA_937899305.1 uncultured Cytophagaceae bacterium | reverse complement strand
CTTAGAGAAACTCGCCACTTCAGCCAACGCTTCCAGTGTCAAAGGCTTTTCCAGGTTTCGCTCAATAAAATCAAAGGTTTTATTCAGCCGAGCAACATACTCGGTATTTGTTTTCATAGATACCTTCTGCTGTTTTCACAATGCAATTATTTTAATACAATTTGATTTTCTCTGAACGATACGTAGTACCATTTTGGCTTGCATCTAACTTGAGGTGTAGTTCAAAAACTACTTCTTTATTTCGATTTACCTCTACGATAATTGATTTTAGAGATTTATTTAAATCTACCAACGACAAGTTTTCGTTATCAGTGTAACTAATATCGAATGATACCGATCCGGCAGTCAACAAACGAGTGTCGGTTGCTTCCAAATAATCTACATCACAAATAAATGGAGCATAAAATGCGGTACCTCTTTCTCTTCCATATTCCCATACATTTTCTACAGTCCCGCCTATCGAATTTTCAGTGATTTTTACTTCAAGCGCTCTGCTAAACTTGGGAGATCTTCCAAAGCCCCTTCCAAAACCATTGTCAAATAACAATATATGACCATCTGGTTTTATAAGAGGGGCATGCTGCCCCCAAACCCACTCCATGCTAGGATCAGAAGAAGTCAACAAATATGACTCGTACCCATCCCAATCGTAGGGTTGAGAAAATATCCATTTCAGTTGATTGTCCCAGGTTACCTTGAATAAACCTTGCCTCTGACCTGAGATGATGATGGTATTATCACTAGGATCATGGATGACTGCATTTACATGCACCCAATCATTTGCAGGATTTTTTCGCAAAGTATCTCTTCTAGGTAATATCAAGTTTAAATCCCATACATTGTATATCTCACCCGAGTTGCGATCCATTGCTATGATGTAGTCTTCTACTGTAGGTGCGCCCACTTTATTAACTGGAACCAGAAAATTACCATTTGCCATTTCATACACATCATGATGCGCCATTTCAAATTCTGGGTAGAAAGAATATTCCCGAATTACCTTTCCAGTCATTGTATACTCAAAAATACTCCCTTGGCTCGCCACATTTCTACCAAACCCCATATTTCCGTTTTTAAAACGCTGCAATCCATATTTAGAAACTACCGAGAAACCAACTGAATACCAACGTATTTTGCCAAACTTATCTACCATAAATGGTATGTGGGCTGGTCTAAAATTGACCAGAAATACAGTATTTTGTTCATCTGCTTCGTACTGTTTGGCAATCTCAAAATCAGGTAACCCTTCCGGCAATGCCTCGGTTTTTACTTGGTAGGTAGTAGTTATTCGAGGTTTCCCATCAGCACTCAAAAATGTAAGTTCAATGGTGTTTTCATAATCAGCGTAAAGGCCCAAAATTTCAAGTTCGTGGTTTTTGGCGATGGTTTCAAAAGTGTGTAAAATATCAGAAGTAGCGCCATCTTGTCCCACCACTCTTAATTTGAACCTTCCCGGTATAGGTGTTTTGATTTTTCCAACCACGGCAAGAGGAGCATCATTGTAGGGATTTAATAACATCTCAGCTTGTATTCCATTTTCATTGCCCACATACCAAGTAGTCACCGAGGAAGCATCAGAAAAATGGAAATCGACCTGCCACGCATCAGCATCTACATTGATTTGTTCAATAAGTCCTCCTTTCACTTTTAGAATTGACGCACTTTCAAAGACAATGGTGGTAGTATCGGCCTGGGTAGTGTCAATAGAGGTAATAGGGTTTTCTGATATCCTCGCATCTAACAAAGTATTTTTGAGGGTGAGAATATCATTTGCAATAATGAGCGCATCAATTTTATTATTTAAATTTTCCAGGTCGTCATTTTTTTTACAACCAAAAATGCAAAGTGACAAAATGATTAAAACTGTTTTTATCAAAAAAAAACGCTTCATATATGTAAATTTTGGAGTATCTTATTTAATGACCGATTCCTTATATTTCGTGGTTCGGAATCGTTAAAAAATATCGGGCAAGGAACTCTAGGAGCACGACAGTACTTGGTCTGGCTCAATACCCACTAGGCAACTGCCCTGCATGATAACATCAAAGATAGCTGTTTTCAAAAAAACTTGCACACTCCTTTCAAATCATTATTTCATACTATATTAGAGCCATTATAAAATCCTGATATGCTTCACTCACAGCGTATTATGTTATATTAAGAAAGAGGTTTAGCGAAACATTTGCTTCAAAGCGGCGGGTAAAAACTTGGCGGTGGGCACACTACTCATGATCTTGAGGTCTTGCAAAAAATTGGTGTCGTTGTCTAAGAAAGCCAGAATTTTTTCGGGAGCCAGTTTTTTGAACATGGTGGCAAATACCGCCTTTCCAGTCATTTTTTCGGAGATCATGACTTCCAGTAAGGTGCGATCGTACCATTGAAACATTTTTTCCCGGAAAGAAGCTTTGATCAACGGTGATTTTTGAACCACTAAGTTCTGAACAATGGCCTGGGTATTTTTTTGTACAAATTGGAAGGTATAACCGCTACTGGCTTTGGTGTGTCCTCCCGCAGTACCAATATTGATGATGCGCTTCCCTAAATTGGGATGAAATTTTTGCAATGACATCGGAATAACGCCAAACTCTTCGGCTACAATGTCGTAATCGGGAATGCCGAGCTCATCATTGATATAAGATTTTAGTTGCTCACGGTAGGCTGGTTTGTCGAGTACTTGCGGGCTAAACAAAGTATATTCTACCAGGGCTTGTTGACTGCTTACTGGCAACACATACATAAAAGTGGCTCCATTGGACTGGCTCAAGCTAAAATCCATCAAAGTACCTACTCCCTCATCAAATACGGGTTGGCGGGTGTTGATCTCCCACCCCATAAAATGTTGCAATAATGAATTATCTGGATTGATATCGGGGTTGAGCAAACCAGTAGAATTGAATACATAAGTAGCCTTGTATGCTGCATTTTCGGTAACCACTTCGGCGTGGTCTGCTTGGGAGGTCAATTGCAGAATTTTTTCTGTTTTGAATGTGACTTGATCGTGTTGGGTGGCAAAATCCAGCACATGGTCATAAAAATCCAACCCACGGATCATTTTATAACGATACTTTTGCAACGCAAATTGGTTGGTAAACTGCTCAGTTTTAAACTCTAATGTATGCCATTGATGCCTGACTACCGACTCGAACAACCCTTGGCCTTCTTCCCAAAAACACCAAGTACGATCGTTGGTATTTTTGAGGTCTTGGTCTATCACCAAAATTTGCTTTTGGCGAAGTGCATCGTTATTCAAGATCCGATACAGTAAGCTCAAACCTGCACAACCTCCCCCCGCGATGATGTAATCGTATTGCATTGACGTGATAATGTATGGTTGGTATTCTAACATTTTAGGGCAGTGATTGTTTTTTGAGGACCTACTAAAAAACGGGGCAATTGTGACAACTTGCCCAAACCTCATCGCTTCACCCTTCAAACTCCCCTATGTATTCTTCATAAAGATAAACAAAACTATCGTACACTCCCCAACCAAATTTAGAAGCTTGGTGAATAAAATTCTGAAGCTGGGCCTCATACTTTTTCTCCAATTGCTCTGCTTTTATAAGCTTGCAAGCATCTCCAAAAGAGGAATCCATGGAATTATAAAAAGGCTCATCTATGTCTCCATAGGTAAAGGTATAATCCAGCATGACCTTTACCCGGAATAAGATCAAGTCGATGAGGTCCTGCTTAAACACCGCTATTTTTTTAAACTCAGTAATCACTTTTTTACTTTCTCGATTACTGGCTCTTCCAAAGCCTCGCGCAGGTAGGTATTCTTTTTGAATCTTTAGTTTGAATTGCTCCAGTATCGCCGTGGTATCCTGGCTTAACTCCATATCGTAGAAGTTCTTTACCACCTTAAACTTGGTGTACAATTTCTTGACTTCAGCTTCCAGCTCCTTTTTTGTCAATTCGTTTAGATACTTGTTTAGCTCTCTTTTCATTGTCTTATGGCATATAAGTTATCAGATTTTAGGTAATTTCATATGATCAGCTACTCACTGTATCCGTTGGCTTTCAATGATTTTAACCTCCCCATAGTAAAATTTTTACACCTTGATTTTATCGCCTTCCCATTGCTGAAATACCGACTCTAGCAATACTTTCTGAACTCCAGCTTTGGTTTCAAAACCTATGCGTAATTCGGCCCAAAGGGTATTCTTGACCTCATCGAAAACCAAATGTTCGATCTTGGTTTTCACCCAATTTACTTGATCCAAGTTGGCTTCTTCCATCGTTCGTAATCGCGTGCGTCCCTGAATTTCCTTATGCCCGTTTTCTACTTGTACAATATCATCGGCATACAACTCGTCAATAATTTGGAGGTGGTCTTGTCGCTTTTGCGCTAATGGTTTTTCTTGTTCCAGTAGTTTTTTCCAGGTTTGTATGGGTTCTTTTATCATTATCAAAATACTTGAATGTCTGTGTACATTTAAAATTATCCACTTTAACTATATATAAAAACCCTTTCCTTTAAAAAAAGTATATCTAAATACGCCATCAGTTTCAGTAGTACGCAAAAGCCCCGCTATGCCCAAATCATAATCCGACTTAGAGAGTAAACCTGCTTTGAACGCGGCCTCTGACATGCCCTGTATCATTGCAATAAAGGTGTTTTTGATAAAGCCTTCTACCAGCCTTGGTCGAGTAGGGTCTACGTAGATTTGACGAGGGCTCACCACAATATCTTTAAAATCGGCTTGGTGCAATAGTGGATAAAGGGCACGCCCAATGTTGGCATTCCCTCCTTTTTCTTGTTGTAATTTTACTTGAGCCTCAATTACTTTGCGGGCAAAGCTGTTTTCTGGATAAAAAAACGTAGAGCCATGATCTCCCTCAATCACAGTAATCGTTCCCCCTGGCTTTATAATAGACTTGAGGGTCCGCAATACTCGCTGCGGTTCGCTCATGTGCTCTAGCACAAAGCAAATGAATACATGGTCAAACATTTCTTTTTGAGCCTCGATGAGTTCATTGACATCTTGTAGGCGAAACTCTACGTTGGTGATCCCTGCTTTTTGTATCTTTTGTTGGGCTTGAACAATGGATTTTTTGGAGATATCAATTGATACGATCTTACAATCTGGGTTTTTATCGGCAATAATTACGGTTTGAGCCCCTACCCCACAGCCCACTTCTAATATGGTGGCCCCTTTTTCCCAAGTGGAGTCAAAATGCAAATGATCGGCAATGGAGCTGGCCTGGTGGTGGAGTCTTTGGGCTTCGGTTTCGCTATAGCCATGGATGTATCGACTAAGTTGGCTTTCCTTGATCTCTCGCAGGCGGAGTTCCAGCGCGTTCAAGTCCTTGATAATGGCACCCCCTTTTTCTTTAAACTCTTTGCCTGCTTCGGTAAAATGCAACTGGTTGCCCACTCGATGAAACAAAGCCACTCCCAGCCAGGCTTTCTTCCAGGTTTTTCAATTGATGGCTCAAGGCCGATTGGGTCAGGTTGAGCTGCTGAGAGGCTTTACTCAGCGAACCGCATTGGTGAATCGCCAATATGAGCTGTAGATGTTTGGAATCTATCATTACTTTTTTTCCTCAAATCTAGAAGTTCTCAGAGGCTTAGGACGAACAACTTCCCTGATCATTTTTAATACCAGTCATTAAATTTATTCATAAAGAGGCATTGGGGCTTATAATTAAAAATGCCAGCAATAGTAGGCTACTGCTGGCTTCAAAATGATCCTTTGTTCAATCAAAAATACGTCGAACTAATGGGTTATGATTGAATGATAGGCTTACAGGTTCCTAAATTTTTGATCGCAGGAGAGAACACATCCTCTACATGTAGCTTCACCAAATTTTTGACTGCATTCGCATGATTATCATACCCTTTTTTGGCCTTTTTATACTTCTCCTCTTTGTTTTTTTCCCTATTGTCTACGCTATAAGTTTCTCTCATTTTCGATCCTCTAAAAGGGTCTTGGCTTTCTTTAGATTCAAAGGCATCACTCCATTCGTACCATCGCACTTCCATGTAAATGGTATGGCCACTCATAGGGTCACGACTGGTATCTCGTCTTATTTCGTAGCTAACCCCATTCATCTTACTCAACCTTCCTGCTTTCAATTTATTATTGTAATCCTGAATTTGCTGGTGCGCGGTTTTGATGAAATTACCTAGCTCAGTTTCATACGCATCTATTTTGTAGGATACCAAACCTCCTTCTATGGCCAATCTACGCAAGAAAAGCTCTTCACGAAATATAGTAATCCTCAAACAAGCACAAGCCGCATAAAGTCCGGCCTTTACCCGGGTGAGATAATCACAGTTTTTCAAATCTTGGTCACTTGTTCGAGCCACCACCACATCTATTACTTTCTTTAGGTCTTGTTGTTTGTCATACAATTCTTTGATCGCAGTCTTCCAATCTATGCTGGTGATCCCGCTGGCATTCACAGATGCCAAACGCGTAGAATAAGTATCTCTCAACCAGGCCCGATTCGCAATGAGGGTATCTTCAAAATTCTCGTACTTCAGTTCCTGAAGGATTTTTTTGATTTCGCCTTTTAGGTTTTTCAGTTCTTTCTGAATAGTACCATCCTCACTTTTCGGAAAAAGTTCACTAAACAACTCCTTGGCTACTGCCTTTACCAATGCTTTAGCAAAGGTTTTTACAAATAATTTTACCAACGGATTCCCCAACAATGGTCCTTGAGGTTCTTCTGGCTCTTCGGTTTCATGAAAAGCAACCACTCCTTCTTTATTGAGTATCTCTTCTTCAAAGATCACCATAATTTCCCTTTGATTGGTGATGGCTTCCAACACGGGAGTTCCTTGACACACATCTTCCACCGGAGCAGTAAATACTCCAAACCGATGACTGGTCACTTCTTCGTTGGCACCTAGCATAGCATTAAGATCGTTCAAGGCACATTGTTTTCGCAGGTCTACCACTCGATGCTCAATCTTGTGGTTGGCCTCATCATAGTCAATAGGCAATGCGGCTACATTGTGAAATGTACTTGTACTTCCTTCATTGGTAGCTTTTGGTAAATCAGGATGCAATCCCCCAAGGGTTACATTGTCTCCTTTGATTAGAAACTTCATGTAAATTGTATTTATAGTTAATTGAAAAAATATAGTTCGTTAAAATAGCGCGTTTTTTTGGAGATCACCTCACTTAAGGCAAGTACATACTTTGAGTCATGAGCCCTACCCAAAGTGATGCTCAAGTTGCTGTACAACTTGCTCGATCTTGGCTACCGAAGATTCCAGATAGTCGTTTTCGGGGATGTCAGTTGTGCCATTGAGCAACAATTTATTGGCGGGAGCCGGACTTGGGCAAAGGGCGTTTCCGGTGAGATGAAATTCAGTACACCCCGTATGAAGTAAGTTTGCAATGTTTACTTCATCTATGCCTCCTCCGGGCAGTACCGTAATGCGACCATTGGCTTGTTGGTGCAGTTGGGTAATGATTTCTGCGGCATCCCCGGCATTGTCTAAGCCACCCGAAGTCAACACCCGATGGGCACCTAGTAAAATGAGCGTTTCCAGCGATTTTGATAAATCAGGGGTAACATCAAAAGCCCGATGAAAGGTAAAAGGCAAGGGATGAGTAAGTTCAATCAAGGCTTGAGTACGGGCTACATCTATGGTATTGTCAGGGTTGAGTATGCCCGAAACAATGCCATCTACTCCAATCTCTTTGCAAGCGATGATGTCTTCTTTGATGATCTCAAACTCCAGGTCAGCGTATACAAAATCACCTCCTCGAGGGCGAATGAGGACAAAAAGCTGAATATCTAAGCCCCCTCGGGCTTGCCGAATAGATCCAAAACTAGGAGTGGTACCCGACTCCCAAAGGTTATCGCAGAGTTCTACCCGTTTGGCTCCTGCTTGTTGGGCATTCAGGGCCGACTGGGTAGAGTTGGAACAAATTTCTAGAGTGTAGCGCATGTCTTTCAGTGTATGGAATGCCCAAGATATAAAATTCCAGTAAAATCTGTTTCATTCTTTTACTTTATGCGCTTTATACCACTATATGAGCCATTCCATTCACCTCATTATTTACATTTGTTCTAGTATGGCTTTAGGAAGAAATTGCTCCAGGATAAATAAAATGTCTTTGTCCAGTTTTACAAATTTCCAATGTGCCCCATTATCATCAGACACACCACATATTTTTTCAACTACTTTTACCTTAAAGGCGTGCCTTTTTTCATCATATTGAATGTCCTGAACTCCAGCTTGTTTGGCAAAAGAGGCCTTCATCAATGCCGCCTTTTGCTTCAAATCTTCCTCAGTTTCGCTGTCGTCTTTGGGGCGAATTCTCACCTTCAATAGGTTGGAATGCGTGATGATCGCATAATGCTTTTTGTCAATTTTTTCTAAGCTACCCACCTTCAATATTTTTGGGTTTTCCAATTTAATTTCTAACCCAGGATCATTAAACACCTGCTCAAACTGCTTGATCATTTGCGCTTTGGGCACTACCTTAAAAAAATCGTCCACTACGTATTCCATCGCCTGTTTGAAATCGTTGTTTTGGGTAAAGTCAATGTAGGTCTTAAAGTCTCTACGTAGGTGATCTTTGGGCGCCTGAGCAAATAACAATGTTGTGTAACATATCATCAAAAATGACAGTATTATTTTCTTCATCTTACTTTTTATTTTATATCAGTTGTGCTTGCGGTCATGTGACATGACCCCATTTTTTCTCCCAAAGTTAGAACTCTCTTCAGAATATTTCTATTTTTTTTGCTGACAACCTTCACAAATATAAGTAGCACGCCCCCCTACTTTCAGATGCGTCACCTCCATATCACAGTGCGCACATTCTTTGAGGTCCAAGGCGGTCCAGCCTCGTCGATGGATAAAATAGTCCTCAGGATATTCGTTGTAGTTGGCTTCGTGGCTCACCGCAGTATGCAAGATGTCCTTCATTTTTTCGAAAATCCGTTGATAGTCCTCTTTATTCAAGTGATTGGCCTTGGTTTCAGGGTGTACTTGGGCTTGGTGCAAAATCTCGTCGACGATCCAATTGCCCACTCCTGCAGTAACTTGTTGATTGAGTAACAAGGGTTTGATCAACCCCTTACGCCCTGATACATTTTGTTCAAACTCGGCCCACTCCATTTTATAAGCATCCGTAGAAAGTTTCTTTTTGGTCTGAAACGCCTTGACACTATCACCTACATCGAGGCGTCCAAACTTACGGGGGCAATCAAAAGCCAAATGAAATCCATTGTCAAGATGAAAAACTACCCGGCCAAAACGAGGGGGATCATCTCGGTAGTATTTAAAGGAACCTGTCATTCCAAAGTGAAACATCACTACTTTTTGGGCGCTGGTGGTTACAAACAAATACTTTCCAATCCGTTCGGTTTTCTCAAAGGTATGTTTTTCAGTGACTGCTTTCAGGTCAGCCGGAGTACAACTCAATACTTTTGCATCGGCTATTTCTAACTTCACTACTTTTTGATGCAAGGCAGTACCTTCAAAATACTGTCTAAACCGCTCTACTTCGGGTAATTCAGGCATTTTTATTCAATTATAAACGGTGAATGATAAATTATTAATTTACTAATAATCAATTAGTTATTATATGCACTCCTAAAAACAATAATTTTGCTGGAGTTGTTTTGATCCCCACAATTTTAGTTATCTTAAAACTTTGTAATTCAACATGGACCATTCATCTTCAAAATATGATTACTATTAAAAAACCTACCTTGCTACTAGACGAAAACAAGTGTAAAAGTAATATTCAACGCCTCGTAGAAAAGGCCACCAAGCACGATTTACGCCTACGCCCCCATTTCAAAACCCACCAATCGTTGGCCATTGGCGAGTGGTTTCGCTCGGCTGGAGTGGCGGCCATTACGGTTTCTTCACTCAAAATGGCCACTTACTTTGCCAAAAACGGCTGGGCCGATATCACCATTGCATTCCCTTTTTATGCCCAACAAATAGACGAAATCAACCAACTAGCTTCGGAAATTGACCTCAATGTGGCCATCGTCAATTTAGAAAGCCTCAAAACCCTCAAAGAGCAGCTAGACTACGCAATAGGGGTATACATTAAAATTGATGTGGGTACCCACCGTACTGGACTCCGCCCTGAGGATGACGAAGCCATCACCCAAACCATTCAGGAAATATTTCGCAACCCCATGTTGATTTTCAAAGGTTTTATGGCCCATGCTGGGCACAGCTATCGTGCGCGGGGAGAAGAAGAAATCAAAAAAGTGCACCAAGACAGCCTCACGGTGTTGCAGCAAGTAAAAACGACTTGTGTAGATCAGCTTAGTCTACACGACGAACCACTGGAAATTTCATTGGGCGATACTCCAGGGTTCAGTGTAGCCGAACACTTTCCCGAAGTAGACGAAGTACGCCCTGGCAACCTGGCTTTTTACGATGTGATGCAAACCCAAATTGGGGCTTGTGACTTTGACCAAATTGCAGTGGCCATGGCTTGCCCGGTAGTCGCCAAACATGCTGATCGACACGAAATTGTAATCCACGGTGGAGCGGTGCATTTTTCTAAGGATTATATCTTGGATGGCGAAGGCAATAAAAATTTTGGGCAGGTAGTTAATCTGCGTGAAGACGGCTGGGGCGAACCCATCCCTGACATGCAAGTGGTGCGTCTTTCCCAAGAACATGGGATCATCAAAACCAGTCCAGAAACGTTTGATACTTTCCAGGTGGGCGATGTATTGGGAGTGCTGCCTATCCACTCCTGTCTTACGGCCGATGCTATGAAAAGCTACACTACTTTTGATGGACGGGTATTAGATCATTTGGAAGGGCAATCCCTTTAGCTTACTAAACAACAGGTTGCACACCAGGTCGGTGTGTGGCCTCATTTCTGTCTTCTTAAACTATTCACCTTGACTTTCTTCTATACTTTTTAACTTCCCCATCTTCTATACGTATCTAAGCATAAAGCAATCATTTCTAATCATATTTTTACGCTTCATTTTCAATCTATTTTAACTTAGGACCTTCACTTTATATAATTTCTTATGGAGATACTTTTTACAGATCAATATCATGAAACCATTTTTGACCCAATCAGTCAAATACATCAACATACTGCAAAACCAGCCACGGTCAATATGTCTGAAGAAGAATTCAAGGATATGATCAAGACTTGGAAAGAAACAGTATTTAAGGCCAATCCTACTTATCTATTGATAGATAACAGAGATTTGAACTTTCCTATTTCTCCTACATTACAAGAATGGGTTATGATGAATGCAGGTATCCCTGCCATGAACCTATCCTCGGTAAAAAAACTGTGCTTTGTCATACCTAAAGAACTGATTTCTAGGCTATCAGTAACACAATTAAGTGATGATCAGGAAAAAATAGTAGAAAGTGCGGAAATGGCTTATTTCGATAATTTGGAAAGTGCTCATACTTGGCTTTTAAAATAGTTTTTAACTTCCTCGTTTTCTATGCATCTCTAGGAATAAAGCCATCACATTCACTCAATCGTTCCCCATCACAATTCTATGCTTCATTTTCAACCTATTTCAACTCATCATACATAGATGTATCACAATCAATATATATAACCTTTTATTTAACTCATAAATTCTCATGGATATACTTGTAATAAATCAGTACAACGATATTATTTATCAACCCACCATTGGCATTCTCCACAATATTGCCAAGCAAGGAACCATCAATATGTCAGAAAACATATGCTCCTGACTTGGAAAGAAGTAGTATTTAAAACCAACCCTACCTATTTGTTGGTAGACAATAGATTGCTGGACTTTCCTATTTCCCCTGTTTTACAAGAATGGGTGACGACCAACATCTGGTTTCCTTCAGCAAATGTACCTACGGTAAAAAAATTTTGTTTTGTCAGGCCTGAGGAATTTATTTCCCGACTTTCGGTCACTCAATTGAATGATGACCAGGCGAGTAACATGCCGAATGAAGTGGAAACAGCCCACTTTGATACTCTGGAAAGCGCCCAAGAATGGCTTTTAGGGTAATGATAGTCTCATCTAATCTAGATCAACCATTGCGCTTTCAAGGCTTTGAACCGAGAGCGGCTCACGGGTAGCTGCTCTCCATTGCTCAACAACACTGCATACTTGCCTCCGGCCGCACTCAAAAACTCAGTGACTTCGCGCATGTCTACCAAATAAGATTTATGAATGCGTTGAAACACATCGGGTAACAATTGCTCTAGCTTGTCTAAGGATTTGTTATGCAATTCTTTTTGCCCATTTTTCAGAAAAATCTCGGTATATATTCGAGCTCCTTGAATGTACAACACCTCCTCTAAGTGAAGTAAATGTTGACGTCCTTTTTTGGCAATGGCCAGGTACTTCAGCGATTGGGCCTCTGGGGTGGGTTGTTGGTTAACGCGTTCCAAGGCTTTGTGCAATCGGGTTTCGTTGAAAGGCTTCGGCACAAAATCTAGCACCCCATACTCAAACGCAGTAATGGCTTTTTCTTTGTAAGCCGAAATAATAATGGTATGAAAGGGTTGGGCTACCATATTTTGCAATATTTCAAAACCATCCTCCCCATTCAAGTTGAGGTCAAGCAATAACAAATCTATTTGGTTTTGTTGTAGGTAGGTCTGTCCATCAACCAAAAAAGCACAATGATGCATTTGTTTAATCGCCTGGCCAAAATAAGCCTGGGTCATTCGCTGAACACGACGGGCAATCATCGCTTCGTCTTCTATAATGAGTATGTGCATAATATTCAATTACTTTGTTGTTGTATGATTTTATGGTGAGCATTAAG
>CALDJV010000184.1 GCA_937899305.1 uncultured Cytophagaceae bacterium | reverse complement strand
CCGTAGCCCTGCTACGAGCGCAAAAAGCGCCTTGTTTAGCTTTGAGTAATTTTACTAAAATATCGACACTTATTTTGAAAGCGTTACTAAAAAAAATGTATTCCCTTGCTGAATTGTATTTTCTGTAAGGGATTTTTTGTGGCCAAAACTGATCTTTTTGTATGTTTGCTCAAACCAATCATTCAAAAAATGCAAGGACTTAAATACACCGTTGATATCGTTATGTGTATCGATGCTACCGGGAGCATGCAACCCATTATAGACAAGGTAAAAGACAATGCGCTAAAATTTTACGAAGACCTGAATCAAGTGATGGAAGAGAAAGGAAAGGCCATTGATACGCTGAGGGTGAGAATTATTGCTTTTAGGGATTATTATTACGACGGAGATGAATCAATGATCACGTCCGATTTTTTTGAGCTACCTGATCAAAAAACGCAATTTAAAAACTTTGTGGATCAAATTACTGCCGATGGAGGAGGAGATGAACCGGAAACTGGGTTAGAAGCAATTGCATTGGCTATCAAATCTCCTTGGAACAAAACTGGGGATAAAAAAAGACAAATTGTCGTAGTATGGACCGATGCCAGTGCGCATCCGTTGGAAAAAGAAGCCAGCGCCAAACCAGCGAATTACCCTGAAGACATACCAGGTAATTTTGATGACCTTACGGACCTGTGGGATGGGCAATACATGAACCGCGCTGCCAAAAGGTTGATTGTATATGCTCCAGATGCTTATGCTTGGACCGATATTGCCAATCATTGGGAAAACACCATTCAGTACCCTTCCAAAGCAGGAGAAGGTTTAAACGAAGTAGATTATCAGACCATTTTAGATGCAATTGCAAGCAGTGTTTAAGGTAAAAATAGACATATTTTAGTTTAGATGTTGACTTCATGCTCGAGAATTTCTTAGAAAAAAAATAATTTTTTATCTTTAAGGATTATATTATTTCATAGTTTTTGCATGTAGATAACAGCCTAATAAATATAGGGATTTAAATATTACGAGCTATAAGCGTGTTTTAACGCCCAATTACCTTTACTAAATCCTTTTTTTATGGTAAATTTGTATATTACAAAACTAACCTAACATACTCATGTTAGTAACGCAAGTGTGTTGATATAACAAAACTAGTTGCCAATAGATCAAATTGTATCATGTCTGATAAAACCATTGCCCAATCCAGCACCTCTCTCGACGCAGTCGAAAGACGCAATCCATTTCCAGGCCTGCGATCCTTTAAATACGAAGAAAGCCACCTGTACTTCGGAAGAGATAACCAAATAGAAATTGTGTTGAATAAACTTGTTCAACATCGCTTTGTTGCCGTAGTAGGTACTTCCGGAATCGGTAAGTCCTCCTTCCTTTATTGTGGATTATTCCCTACCCTTTTTGGAGATTACCAAACCGAACATAGCAACAAATGGGAAATCTTTACATTCCGCCCTGGAGAGTCTCCCATTAAAAATCTGGCTCAATCAATTGCTAATGAAGCAGTTAAAACCAACCCTGATTTAGATCCTGAGATGACTTTTAATGTAGAGTATTCTACATTGACGAGCAGCTCTATGGGCTTGGTAGACGCTTTCCGAGGAAAGTTTGACAAGTACCAAAAGAACTACCTTATTTTTGTTGATCAATTTGAGGAACTTTTTCGATTTAAAGACATTGATACCAGTACAACAGAAGAAACACTGGCCTTTATAAAATTATTGTTAACGGCCACCGAACAAAGCGAAGTACCCGTATATGTGGCACTTACGATGCGCTCTGATTTTATTGGTGATTGTTCGCATTATCCTAATCTGACGAACGCGATCAACAAAAGTCAGTTTTTGATTCCTCAAATGACTCGAAACGAGAAGAAGGCAGCAGTTGAGGGACCAGTAAGGGTCATGGGAGCTGATATAGATGAGCGTTTGGTGCAACAGATCTTAAATGATGTAGGAGACAATGCCGATCAGTTGCCTATTATGCAGCACGCTTTGATGCGTACCTGGGACTATTGGGAGCAAAGTGCCATCCACAATGAGTCAATTGGTGTAGGACACTATGAAGCCATTGGAGGAATGGAAAAGGCATTGGAAGAGCACGCAAACGAGGCCTTTAATGAGCTTACTGACGAACAGAAAAAGATTTGTGAGCGGATTTTCAAAACAATTACCATCAAAGGAGATGATGGAAGACGAATTCGTCGCCCAACTAAACTGAGCGAGATAGCCGCCATTGCCGAAAAATCTATTGACGATTGTATTGCCGTAATTGATAACTTTCGTAGAGCGGACCGTACTTTGTTGGTGCCTCCTCAGGAAAAGAAATTACACGAAGATAGTGTGATTGATATTTCACACGAAAGTTTGATGCGTATTTGGGGAAATCTTGAGCACTGGATAGACGAGGAAGCTGATTTTGTGAAGGAGTACAAATCCTGGGCGAAAGCAGCGGAAGATCACCAGTCTGGACAAGGTGGACTATTGCGCGGTGCCGATTTACAATTGGCCATTGCCAAACGCGAAGAGAAAAAACCGAACTTGGCTTGGGGTATTCGCTACCATCCCGCATATGAGCGTACGATGTCTTTCCTTGATTTTAGTAAAGAATCGGAAGACCAGGAACGAAGAAATAAAGAACGACTTAAAAAACGTAACCGGAAAATTTTCCAAGCAATATTTGGGTTCATTTGTATCATTATGATTGGTGCCTTGATTGCCTCTTACATTGCTTATGAAGCACAACAAGAAGCGGGCAAGCAAGCCAAAATTGCTGCAGACAAGGCAGTAGAAGCCGATAAACAAGCCAAAATTGCGGATAAACAAGCAAAACGTGCTTCAGAGAAGGAAAAGGAAGCGGTAGAAGAACAAAAGAAAGCAGTTCTAGCCGCAGAACGAGCTGACCAGCAAGCGGCCATTGCAGCCCAAAAGGCCAATGAAGCTCGAATTGCATCTAATGAGGCGAGAGCCAACTTGAAAATAGCCGAAGAGCAAACCAAGAATGCCCTGTATCAGAAAAAAGTAGCAGACACCGCAACCCAAAAGGCGAAAGAAAGTTTGAAAGCGGCTACTACAGCCGAGAAAAAAGCGGATAACTTACGTAAGTTGTCTATTGCTCGTTCAATGGGTTTACGTTCTGTAAAAATCACCGACAAGACTGAACAAGCATTGGTAGCTCAATCAGCTTATAATATATTTTCGGATGCGAAGGCTGATGGACAAGCCGAGGATCCTGCGATTTACGATGGATTGTATTATGCTATTAAACGACTTTCGTCACCTACTTCAAACCAATTCATTGGACATACTGCTACCGTAAAATCTTTGATACCTGCTTACAACAATTTTATTTATTCGGCATCCAGTGATGGAACTGCCCGAAGTTGTAATGTAAATGATGCTAGTTTGGAAAAAGATGGGGTAAAAATTGAGTCATTATTGCCTCAACCAGAGGGTGTAATTACATCCATGTCCATTGATCCAGCTGAAGACATGTTGGCTATTGCGAATAGTTCTGCAAGTGTGAAACTGTATCGGGTAGCTAAAGGAAAACTAGCATTTAAAGAAAGGGTTTCCATTGGAAGAAGCAGTGCTACCAAGATATACATGGCGTTCAACAATGAGTTTTATGTGTTGAGTGGAGACGGTAAGATTAAATATTGGTATAAAGAAGGTGGTTCTTGGAAAAGTTCAGCCCTGCCATTGAAAGGTGAAGGGGACAAGATGGCTGCTTATCATCAAAAGGTAGTTTGGAAAGAAAAAAATAGCAATGAACTGGTCTTTTACGATCGTAGCAAACGAAAAAGTGTGCCTTTGAATGTTACAATGAAGCAAGCAGGTGATGAGTTTGTCTCTTTAGAGTTTAGTAAAGATGGACGATGGTTGGCTGCTGGTACCAGAAGTGGTTTCTTATACCTCTGGAGCGTGCCTAAGTCGGGTAATCCACGGGCAATAGGAACTCAAAATATTTTGCCTAAACACCGGGCTCGTATCAACAACATTGCCTTTGGTACAAGAACCGTGAACGGTCGACAAATACCTATGATGGCTACCGGAAGCTGGGATCGAACTGTTCGAATTTACGACTTGAATGACCTCAACAAATCTCCTTTTGAACTGACTGACCACAAAGACTGGGTTTGGTCAATTTGTTTCAGCGGAGATGGATCTAAATTGTTGGCAGGTTGCAAAGATTATGTAATCAGAGTATGGCCAACTACTGTAGACTCCATGAAAGATAGAATCGCTGGTACCAAAGCGGTGACCAGAAACATGACAAGTCAAGAATGGAAACGCCATGTATCGGATACAGATAAGTATCAGAAAACTTTTAGTAATTTACCGGATGGTAAATAATGAAATAGAAAAGCTAACCGCCGAAAATCATGAATTTCATGCAACGTAAAATTTATATACTGTTTTGGGTTTGCCTGGTTTCGCTCAGTGCTTATTCACAGGATCGCAGATCTTATTGTGAAGCCAAACTAAAGGAGGCGACCCGAGCTTATGAAGAAGGAAAGATCAATGATGTAAGCCGATTTTTGATCGATGAAGATTGTCTAAAAGAGTTGGATAAGAATAAAAGAGCTGAGGCGTATCGTTTACTCACTATGAGTGGACTTTATACTGACAATCAGGCCATGTCTTACAAAAACATGGAACAGTTTATCCGACTCAAGATTTCTCCAAAGTTTGCGTTGAATCGTGGTAAAGGAGAAGGAGGCGAAGCGCCTGAATTTCTAGAACTTTATGACAAGTTCAATGTCAAGCCAGTATATTTGTACGGTTTGAAATTGGGCGTTACCTATAGTCTTGTACAACCAACTACAGTATTTAGTGTTGATAATAACTCTGTACCAGGTGTTTATACTCCTCGGATTGGTTTTTTGATAGGAGGGATGTTTGATTTGCCCCTTACCGAAAACTTACACGCTGGAGCAGAAGCATATTATGCAACACGAGGATTTGTACATACTGATTCGGTGCTCAATTTTGCGCAGACAGAGTTTACCGAGCGGCAGAGTATCATAGAGATTCCGCTTTATGCTCGTTATATATTTGGGACACTTGAAAGCAATTTCCGCCCCTTTTTGTCAGCAGGAATTTTTGGTAACTTTCTATTATCGGCAAATGCAGAGGTAATTCGTAACGATAGAGTTGGTTCTGGTGATACCGAAACCAGGAGGGAAGTTGAAAAGCTGACCGTAAGTATGGCACAGCAGCGTCAGAAAATTGGATTTGGAGCAATACTAGGTACTGGTTTTATGCTCAAAACCGCGGCTGGATTTTTCACGCTAGATGTTCGCTACAATTTAGGACTCTCTAATTTAGTGAACAAGAGTAACCGAGGAATTGACGATATTTTGGTGAACCGTTATGGGTATATAGACGATAATATGCTCATGAGTCCGATTAGCTTTTCAGTAGGATTTTATTTGCCTAAATATAATCCTCGCCTTAAAAAGCAACATCGAAAGAATACCTCGTTCAAAAAAGATCGTAATAGAAAAAAGAAAGGCAAGAGTAGAAAAAAGAGACGAGCTCGTAAGTAATCGTTTACTATTGTGTTTACAAGATAGGTTTCATTCCCTGGTCAGATAACAGAGTGAAACCTTTTTTGTGAATCAGATGGGAGATCAAACTAGATTTTTTGTGATGGATCAACACTTTTAAAGAACCCAAATAACCATCCTACCTGGTGAGATTCCCGTAAGTAATAATTGATAAAGGGACGATAGTTTTGCCCTGAAAATGGTATATTTACTGTTAAGAAATAAACCACATAATTGGTGCAATCCTTGTGATGAACAAACTCATTAAGTGATACTATATAATATTTATTCTGAACACCAAACACTACAAAACATTGAATTAAATACTCAGCTTATGAACCCATCCAAAACACTGGTCTTAACGCTACTTGTTTGCTTTGCCTCTATTATTTGCAATGCCCAAACTTCCATTGAGGGAGAGTACATCAGTTCTCAGGAAGAAATAAAGCAAGTTTTTATAAAGCAAAAAAAGGGGGGCTACCTTCTGGGCACTTGGATTTTTGAACGAGGAAACTCAAAGGTTTCTTACATGTACAAGCCAATAAAAGGCTCCAAAACGATATTTGAGGCTAAAGTGTCTGGTGGTTATTCACGTCTAGATATTTCGGCTAAAGATTACATAGTGGAATTAGATCTACGTAATAACCGAAAAGTTTATAGAGCGAGTGTATTGGCTCGCAAGAAAAAATATATCAGAAAGTTTCGCAAAAAGGTGCAAGTTTGGTCAGGGCAAATCATTGTTCAAGATCCCACCAGTGCATTTCATCAAAAGAATGCAAGTAAGATTGTCTTTTTTTCGGAGAAACCTGTGATTGGTAAAGAAGATTTTTCCAAGGTGAAAACGTCGTTCAAAGCGGGAGATCCCATTTGGGCAGTGGCCTATTTACCAAGACCTCTTGACAAATACAGCATTTATATGAACCGACAACAAGAGCTCAAGTTTGCGATGGGGACTACAACCAACCCTGATGGCTTGGATGTGGAAAATATTGGAGGACATATTCTTCGTTCTTTGCCTACCACAGCGCAAGAACGCGCCAAGAATTATATGATATTTCAAGTATATCCGGGTGACTTAAAAAAAACAGCGATGAATTCGCTGACTGCTAAAAATATTGCTGAGGCGATTCAGGCATTAGAACCTACTGACTACACAATGAAAGTAAGGTTTGAATATGAGGGGATGCGAAGCAATGACATAGCGGGAGTTTTTACGCTGGATTGTTCAGAGGGCAGAGAAAAGGCCAAGCAAATGGCAACTGTTTTTGCGAAAGCTTATTGGGATAGGAAACAATTGCCCAAACCTGCGATGACTGACCCCGCCCTTGAACAAGAAATTTTGAAAACTATTCAACGCTTTTCGGATGCGGCGGGTTGGAATGTCCAATTTAAGAAAGTAGTGATTACTTTGCCTACTTGGCAAACATTGATTGATCCCAACACGGGAGCCATCAGAGGTCGCATCATAGAAGCAGCCTGTGCGGCAAAGTGGCCCAATCGGGATTGTGGTTATCAGTATTTTACCTTTATTCAAGAGCACCAAGGGGGGGGGAAATATGCTAAGGGGCTTCGTAGGTATAGTAGTGGCTATCGTGCTGCCATTAATTGTCGTAATATAAAATGATTTCAGGTATTGTTTTTAAAAAAAATAACTTCATAGATTATGGATCCTAAAAAATTAACTTTAAAAAGTTACTTTTACAGTGGAACAAGTCTTGTATCGGGAGATGAATTTGAGGCTTTGATTAATCCTAGTAATATTTCCAATAAAGTCAGTGTACAATACACTCCTTTACAGGCGCTTGGTTCTATCAAGCCTCATTTGCAGTTTGTCTCGGTTGACAATGAAACTTATGATTTTAACTTAATCTTGGATAGCACTGGGTTGGTTTCTGATAAGCCTGTATCTATTGCTTCTCCGATTAAGCGTACGCCTATAAAGGAACAACTAGAGTCATTCAAAGCAGTGACTTATGGTTATGGGAGTGAACACCATGAGATTACTTATGTCAAAATTACCTGGGGGATCTTACAAGTATATTGTAGATTAACGAGCCTCACCGTTAAATATACCTTGTTTGACAGAGACGGAACCCCAATTCGGGCGGAGCTTACTTGTTCTTTCAAGGAAACTACTCCTACTGAAGATGAGAAGAGCCTCATGGATAAAAAATCCCCCGATATGACTCACGTGAAGGTAGTATCAGCCGGGTATGGTTTGCGTCAGATGTGTTACGAAATATATGGAGACAATAAATTGGATGTGGCCATTGCTAGATTCAATGGGTTTACTTCTCGTTATGTACCTTTGGGCACTGAGGTGATATTGCCCCCTCTTAAAACTTTATAAATAGCGTATGCAGCAAAGAGAAACCAATAAGGCCCCTGTTCATTTTCAATTGACTCTAGACGAAGCCAACTTGATTTTCAAGGCCTTGGGGCAGATGCCTTTTTCAGAAGTGTATGAATTGATCGGAAAACTGAACGAACAAGCGAATCAACAATTACAGTCACCCAATAAATAAAAAAACTAGACGAAATCAGAGCTAATCATTAGTTTTATGGCGGAATCAACTTTTATAACTGACGAGTTATTAGAACAAAAAGCCTTCAATAGCGAAGTACTTTACGAAGAAGGGTTAGAGATTATTCAACGACTGACCGGTAACTTTTGGACTGACTACAATACCCACGATCCGGGAGTTACAATCTTGGAATATCTTTGTGATGCCATTGTAGAGCTCAATAGCCGAGCCGATGCCGCTATCGAAGACCACCTCTACAATAAATCAATTGACAAAAAGATTTTTTATGAGTCCAGTGAAATACTTTCTTGTAATGCACTGACCATGAACGATTACCGCAAGTTGATTCTGGATGAATTGCCTGAGGTAAAAAATATCTGGTTTTTCCCCACCGATCCTCTCGAGAACTCGCTCAATGGCTTATACAAAGTGTATGTAGATATTCACGACGAACTTGAGGCGGAAGAAGTTACTCAAAAAATTATCCAAGGAATCAAAGATGTATTCTGCTCAAACCGTAATATTTGTGAAGACATCGATGAAATTGTGATTGTAGATACGCTGCCTATACAAATCAAGGCAGATATTGAGATCAAACGTATGGATGAGGTGGAACGTATTTTGGCCCAGATTCTTTTTGACCTCAATGAATACTTCAATCCTACGGTAAGTTTTCTTTCACTCAAAGAAATGATTGAAAAGAATTATGCTTTGGATGAAATTTACAATGGTCCTTTGTTGAAGCACGGTTTTATCAAGGAAGAAGACTTGATTCCTAAAACTGAGCGTATTTTGATTTCAGAGGTGATCAAAATCATCATGCAAATTGATGGAATAGCCAGTGTAAAAGATTTGTATTTGTTGGTAGACAATAAAGTACACGATAACCAGATTGTGGTAGGTAAAAAACTGATCCCAGTGCTGGAGTTTAACCCTGACTTACCCCAAGGAGGCAATCAAATCAGTTTTTATAAAGGGGATGTGGTGTACAATTCGTTGGATTTAATTCTCACCAAGCGTAAATACAACGAGCTTGAGTCGGCGCATAAGCGTGTATATCGCTTGAACGAAGAAAAAGTAGAAGTACCTAGAGGACGTCCATTAAATATTGAGTCTTATCATTCTTTGCAACATTTATTTCCTCAGGTATATGGTATTGGCGAACATGGCGTGCCCAATGGGGGAGGAGAGCTTCGCGAAGCACAGGCCAAACAACTAAAGGGCTTTTTGTTGTTATTTGAACAATTGTTGAGCAATCACTTGGCTCAATTGTCTCACGTCAAAGATTTGTTTTCTACCACCAACGGTATCCACCAAACTTATTTTCAACAAAACCTGGATTCGGTACCCGATGTGGCACCACTGTATCGCGAAACAGATGAGGAATTTATTGCCAATGGGGTAGAGGGAGAAGTAAAAATACCAGCAAACTATAAACTGGGACTATCTAAGCTCGTAGAATCTCAAGATAATTTCATTGATCGCCGTAATAGAATATTAGATTTTCTACTGGCTATCCATGGTGAAGACTACATGCGTTATACTACTTCTCAGAAAAACTATTATTTCCGCTCACAAGACTATAAAAACTACCTGATAAAGAATAAGAGTCGTTTTTTTGAGCACTTGGTGAAGATGAATCAGCATCGTGCCCGAGCCTATGATTACCGCAAAGAGGTAGAGGGGACTGAAAATGTACCTGGTTTAGAAACTAAAATCAATATTTTATTGGGTTTTGGTTTTACCCCTGAATCTGCTCACCAAGAGTTACCACAAAAGCACCCATTGCTTAAGCTTTTTGATGACCAGGAATTTATGTTGCTGGACAAAACCGCTCCTAATCGTTTGAAGCGGCAGTGGGCCAATGAAACAGACATTGCCCAATCTAGCCTCAACGAAGGCATCATCGAAGAGGAATTTGATTACATAGATACCGAAGACCTTACGTTGCATCTCAAAAAGGAAGCGGGTGCTTATCGCCAACAATTGTTGGAAAAAACAGTGTTTATGAAGGCTAAATTGATTGACAGTGATTTTCTAATTCACGGACTTAGCCTCAAAAATTATCAAATTGGTGTACATCCTATTGATAATGAAAAGTATTGCGTGATTTTCAAATCACCCAAGCAAAAACAATCACTCTTGATTGCGCAATATGACCATGAAGAAGATGCTAATAATGCCATTTCGGTGATTGTGGATTACCTACGTAACTTGAATATCAACAGCGAAGGTTTTTATTTATTTGAGCATATTTTATTGCGTCCTGATGTATCGGATCAAAAGTTTGGAATTTATTTAGTAGACGAAGAGGGAGAAAACTTTTTACGATCTGAGCGTCGTTATACTTTCCAGGAACGGTTGGCCCAAGTAGAAGAGCTACGACCAACCAAGAAGGCACAGGCGGACAAGAAAGACCATTTAAATATTTATGAAAACTACTCGGTAGAGCGTAGAGAAGATGGAGATTTTGAGATTCGCTTCCATACTGCCGACAACAGCATGCACTTTGTAAGTTTGAGAACGTATGAATCGGTACAGGAGATTCATGAAAAGATGGAACGTGTGTACAAGTATTTGGCAAACATAGAAGACATTCATCCTTTTGAAGAGAAAATTGCTTTCTATATCCAAAACTCTGACGAAGATAGCTTGGTTCCCGAAAGTTTCTTTGTGTATCAAACTACCTTGTTGTTGCCTAGTTGGACTGCCCGTTTCAATGATTTGGAGTTTCGCTCTATCTTCCGAGATACGGTAAATGAGTGTAAACCTGCCAATGTAAAAAGTGACTTGCGTTGGCTTGACATTCAACAAATGCAAACTTTTGAGAAGTTGTATTATAAGTGGGTCGCAGCACGCAGGAAAGACGATAATAAAGCAGAAAATGATATCCTGAACAATCAAATGACGCAATTATTATTGGAGTTGAAATCGTAGTTTTCTTGCTTATACAAGAATTTTAAGGTATTTGACACCTGTTGAGTTTTAGCAACTCAACAGGTGTTTTTTGTATTGGTAGAAGCATCATTGAAGTATGAACCTAAGAGTTGGCTAGATTTACCGTCGATAAATTACTCAACAGCCTCTTTACAGTTGTCACATTGTGTTTGTCTTTAGAGAGTTTGTATACGTGGCGGTAGTCGGTAGGATTACTGCTCGTAGGCGAACCATTGATGAGTAAAATATTTCGAGCATTGGCAAACTTCAAAATACCCTCAATATTGCTGGGATGCAAACGGCCAATTTCGTCCATCATACAATGCAGTTTGAAGTCATCAAAATTGCTCGAGGCCGATTCTTTAAACACATTCAACAACATAATATTGATCATGGCCTTCACCAGTACATCGGTACCCTCAGAACCCACATTGCTCAATTTTTGAGTCCATCCCGTATCATTATCGTTTTCTATAATTTTAAATTCCAGGTCAAACGAATCTGACAGTTTGAGTTCGGTTCCTCCTTTATAATTATCCATTTCCTTGACCAAACGCTGGAGTAGTTTGACGGTACGTTCGTGGTTTTTTTGGGTACCTTTTTCGGCAAAAAGGTTGATATCTCCTAGTTCAATCAAGTGCCCTTCAAAGAACTTCTTAATCTCGAGTAATAGCACCATGACTCGGTTAGAACTTTCCACCAGACGAAGCTCTACGTGCTTGATGGCTTGCACAAAATTACGTGAAGCAAAATCTTTATTGATCTTGTGTACAATTTGGCTAATTTTCCCTTCCTTGGCCTTCAACTCGGATGTTTCTCGAGCAATTTGCCGGATGATATCTATAAAACGTTGATTGACCCGTTTGTAAAACTCCGTAATTTTATCTTCAGCAATAAATTCTTTCAAACCTTCGGCAAACGCCAAATAATCGTCTTCCCGATTGAAGTTGGTTTTGAAATGAAAAATGTTTTTTTCTTTGAAGTTACTGGTAAAAGCATTGACTGACGATTTGAGCTCGTTGAGTGCCTGATTGCTGGTAAATACCTTTTGACGAATGGCATCCATCAACACTTTGGCCCTTTCGGTGGTTTGATCTGGCTTACCGTGAGCCTCCATATCTATGGATACAATTTCAAACCAAGGCGTTTGTTTAAAGCTTTCAAATTCGGCCACATCTTCCTTCATAGCCTGACCTTGTTGTTGTAAGTTGGCCAGTGTATGTTTTACTTCCGTAATTTTTTCTTCAATGGCTGTTTGCTTTTGTGCGTAAGCGGTATTTTCCAGCGTGAGTTGTTGCAACCAATTATTTCTATCTTCTTTGAACCCGTCTATCTTATCGATAAAATCACGCTTGTCTTTTTGATACTCAAATACCAGCCCTGTATTGGCTTTGATAAAGTCTATTTCTTGTTGCAAATCGGCTAATTGACCATCAATTTCATCAATTCTATCAGTATTGACACCCTCCTGTTGTAGCTCGGTAGTTTGTTGCTCTTTGAGTTGTTGCACCCTTTGGTTGGTGGTGTTTAGTTGCTGTTGCACCTCCTTTTGCAATTCATTGATCTTTTCTTCTTTGATTTGCACCTGGGCGGCAATTTGGCGACTTTGTTCCTGTTTTTTAC
>CALDJV010000183.1 GCA_937899305.1 uncultured Cytophagaceae bacterium | reverse complement strand
CTTAAAGGGTCTAACAGCACTAATTCTAAAAATTTTTTGATCATCATCATTCCCATCTGGTTTTTTAGAAACTCCATTTCTAATCTTACTACATAAACTTTCATAATTAATCCACCTCCACTCATCAGGCAATTCTGGCAACGCCTTCAATTCCTCTTCACTCAAAGGAGCCACTTCTTTTATTTTCTTAGGTTTGGTTGGCTTTTTTCCATCTTTGCCGTTGGCTTCCCAGATTTTTACCGCTTGTTCCCACTCGGCCATTTGTTGGGCCTGGTGTTGTTGGCGCTCGGTTTTGATTTGGGCTAATAGCCCCTCTGCAGTGGGCAAGTCGGTCTGTTTTGCTCTCCAGGTTTTGGTCAAGGCACCTTCAAAAGCCTTTTTGAGTACAGCTTGGCGGTATACTTTGAGCTGGGTCTGGGCTTTTTTGAGGTGGGCCACGCCTGTATCCAATTCACTGAATAGTTGTTCTATTTTGGCGACAATGGCACGTTGTTCGGGGAGGGGAGGAATTAGGACTTTCTGCTGCTCTATATGCTGATAATGCCTAGCATACCCTTTGTCCCAAATTTTATAAACCAGTACTTTCGTAAAATATTGCAGTAGTTTAGGGTAAACAATTTTCTTAGGTTGCAAAACCTTTGTTCCATCAGCCCCTGATGCAAATGGGAAATGAATTAATTTTACAACTTTTGTATGATCACCAAATACAATAACTGGTAAGTTACAATCTAGAACTTTGCTTTTATCATTTGTATAGCCTCCTATTTGCTTTTGTCCTTGATCAATAACAGGAAATTCTCCATTAATTAAATACTCTTTCTGTTTCAGTTTTTGTTTATTAGTCGAGATTTTATAAACGATATCCTTAAATAATACTTCAATCCAATCTTCTTTCATTTTAGTGTTTCGGTTGTTGTTACTTTTCTGTCTTTACTGGGATTTTTAGGATTTACAGATTTTAAGATCTCTTGTACAATTTGGTCCTATCAATTATCTCTGTACACTCAAAATAGGCCACAGGCCGTAATCCTATCTATCCAGTTATCCTATAAAATCCTACCAAAGACAGTTACTTTCTATTCTCCGGATGATGAATATTATACACTCGCTTGTACTCTAGGCTTTTACCTCCAAAATTGATGAGCAAGCCAATGGGTAAGTTATACGCCTCACAGTAATTCATCGCTTGATTGAGATGTACATCTTCCAGACGAGCTACTGCTTTGAGCTCCAGCATCATACTGCCTTCCACAAAAAAATCTACCCGTCGGGTGCCAATGTGTTCCCCTTCATGGTGATTTGCAAAGGTTCATCAAAAGTACAAATTAAGCCACCAATATCTCGTTCAATTCTTCAATAATTTGGTACATCTGTTGGCCAAAAAGCTGGCCCATTTTACCTCGGCCTCCGTGGGCATCAAAAGGGCTATAGTCGAGGTCATCGTCTTCGATATGAAAGCTGGTAGCCACGTGGTCTTTGAGCATGCGCAACCATTGCATTTGAACATCGTTAAATTTGGCTCCGGCTCCCGAATGCCGCTTGAATACCCACTCCTGAAAGTTACGATCTACAGTTTTATCGTATGCAGTCAGCGCTTGGTCCAGGCCAGTTACCCGCCGGATGAGGGCAATGAGGGCGGCCAGTTCACTTTCGGGGCGTTGGCTTTTTACCTGTTCCAGAGCCGCATACGCTTGCCATACATAGTCAGGAGCCAGCGTAGGTTGATCCGTTTTGAGCTTCTCGAGTACTTCTTTGATCATTTTGTAGGTAATCTGCCTGCGATTGTAGGGCTGGTCATAAAAAATACTCAAGGCTTGAATCTCGTCTTTGTGGGTTTCCAGATAAGTCGCAAAGTCAGCCACGATTTGGGCGACCTTGTCGGTAGCACTGGTATCCCATTCGGCTTTGGTGACTTGGTCTATGTTGATGTGATCAATGATTTGTTCGTGGTCGCGTCGTATGTTTTCCAACAATTCATTAAAAGCACCATTGAAGTTGGCCGAAGCCGTTTCGATGAGTTGGTCCTGGGCTTGTTGCGTGGCCATTTCTATACTCGGCAATTGGTCGCGTTGTTTGAGGGTGTGGGCCAAATCACTGATGACGTCAGGGTTGTGGGCGCTGAGCAGTTCATTGGTGATCTGCTTTAAGTTTTTACCTCCGGTTTGCTCTATTATTTGCTCTTTTTCTTGGGGTGACAATTGTTTTTCTAAGCGAATGAGGCGATTGGCCAACGATAAAAACAGGTCTTCGTCGGCGGCGCCCATGGTCACCGCTCCCAGCAAGTCTTTGGTAGGTACCGATCGTTTGCGCTCCAGTGGACGGCTATCGGTTTTTTTGGATTTGGTAGCCCCTACCGCATCTACAATGACAAAGTGGGTTTTGCTGGATGCGGCCGAAGATACCATTTGCAAATCGTTGTGGTTGATGGTGCGGGTACCTCGTCCCTTCATTTGTTCAAAGTAATTGATGCTTTTGACATCGCGCATAAACAGCAATACTTCCAGAGGTTTTACATCCGTACCCGTGGCAATCATATCTACTGTAACTGCAATGCGGGGATAGTAAGAATTACGAAAGCGGTTGAGGACTGATTTGGGGTCTTCGTCTATTTTATAGGTTACTTTTTTGCAAAAATCGTTGCCCTCGTCAAATTCTTCGCGCACGATCCTGATGATGTCGTCCGCGTGGCTGTCGGTTTTGGCAAAAATAAGGGTCTTGGGTACCTGGTATTCTCCGTCTTGATATCTCTGGGGATAAATTTCTTGCTCCAGGGCTTGCCGAAAACGTCGAATGATGGTTCGAATCTGACTCTCGCTGACCACCTTGCGATCCAGGTCGTTGTGCTTATAGGTAGTATCTTCGTCTTCGCGTTGCCAGCGCTTGCTGCGGGTAAGCTTATCCCGGCGATCTACATACCAACCCGCCTCGATAGTGGCTCCTTTTTGGGAGATTTCGGTTTCAATTGTATATACATCATAGGGTACATTTACGCCGTCGGCTACCGATTGTTCGTAGGAATATTCACTCACTACATTTTGATTAAAGAAACCAAAAGTGCGTTTGTCAGGGGTGGCAGTGAGGCCAATCAAAAAGGCATCAAAATAGTCGAGTACTTGTTTCCAAAGATTGTAAATAGAGCGGTGGCATTCATCAATGATGATGAAATCAAAATGCTCGAGAGGCAATTTTTCATTGTATACTACTGGCAATGGCTCTTTTTTACTGAGTTGATTCTGTAACCAGGTAGATTCGTTGGGATTGTCTTGTTCAGCGCTTTCATCTAGTTCTTGGCCCTTCAAGATCGAGTACAAACGCTGGATGGTACTAATGTATACCTGGCTATCGGGGGCGATGTAGCTGGAGCTCAATCGTTGCACATTGTACAGTTCGGTAAATTTGCGGTTGTCGTCGTTGGGCTGGTAGGCCATAAACTCTTGTTCGGCCTGCTCGCCCAGATTTTTGGTATCTACCAGGAAAAGGATTTTTTGAGCTCCGGCGTATTTCAGCAAGCGGTAGACAAAAGTAGCGGCAGTAAAAGTTTTTCCGGCTCCAGTGGCCATTTGAATCAAGGCCTTGGGGCGGTTGTTTTTAAATGATTTTTCCAGGTTTTGAATGGCTTCAATTTGAGCTGGGCGCAGTCCGGTGATATCCAGAGCAGGCATTTTCATTAATTTACCACGCAGCGTTTGTTGTGTTTTGGCATAATCGCGTTGCCAAATTGCCATCGTTTCGGGGCGATGAAAACCAAACACCCGACGACCGCGGGACTTGGGGTCGTGATAGTTGGTAAAACGAGTCAGGGTTCCAGTGCTTTCGTATACAAAGGGCAAGGGAGCATTGCTTAAGTACTTGAGTTTGGCCTGGGCATAATGGGTCGACTGTTCTTCTACCGTAGTCAGGTGATGTCCTTCTTCTTCTCGTTTGGCTTCTATAATCCCTACTGGTTTGCGGTCGACAAACAACACATAATCGGCTGGGCCTACATCAGTTGGGTATTCACGTACGGCTATTCCCCGACCCGCGTGCAAATTTACTTTAGTTTTGGATTGTACCAGCCAGCCCGCGTGGTGTAACATTGCATCTATTTTGTCGCGGGCTACTTGTTCCGGATTTTGGTTGCGTGTTGCCATTGTATTGGGATGTTTGCTTTACTTATGAAGATCGTCTGGTAAATTCGTAAAAAACTCCCGATAAACAAAAAAAGGGTCGTTTTTTAGCCCTACGAGTTCCATCCCAACACGATCGCCCATTTCATCCACCGCCTCACTCCTGTTTCAAACTCATTTTACCTTGTAAAGTCACGTATTTACCCTAACTAGTCAAGTCTCAAAATCCCAACTTGACCACCAGTTGGCCTTCTTCGGTTTTCACATCTTTTAGCAGCATACGGGCCAGGTTTTGCGTGTATTTCGATTTTTTGAGTCGATATACCGGAAAACTGGTAAGATAGGCATTGAGGGCCTTGTCCAGTAGGTTTACTACTCGGTCTTTTTGCTTGCCGGTGATGTTTGCCATGTCTACGCGGAGTATGTGAAAACCTTTCAGATAAAAGGCTTTTTTATCGGGTCGGTAGGTTACTTCACCCGAGGCGTTGAGTTGCCCTCTGATGGATTTGGTAAGGGCCGATCCGTTGAAAGATACGTCAATCAAAAGTTGGTCGTTTTTGAGGGTCAGTTTGGGGTCAGTCAGCTCTATTTTGGCCACCAGGGCGCTTTTCTTGTAGGGAAATTTTTTGTCAATGGTTTTTTGGAGCTTTTCCTGAGAAAGCTTGATCACAAGGGGGGCTTGGTTGCAGGCTGATAATGCCAAGGCGATGAATGACAGCAGCAGGTATTGTTTTTTCATTGGTTGTTGTTTTTTGGGGGGTTGTTGTTTTTTGGGTTTAAACTGGGTGATATGGTCGCTCAAAAGTAGATGATTTTACTTGATTGACCAAAATTGTTTGAGTTGCTTGTCAGGTTCCAAAACTATCAGATGCTTCACTTGATTCCATATACGGCCTTTGTCACTCTCAGCACAGCGAAGCGTCTGAGGATCAGTGAGTCTAACGATCAGATGCTTCACTTGGTTCCATACACATCCCTTTGCCACTCTGAGCACAGCGAAGCGTCTGAATTATACAGCCCCTTTGTCACTCTCAGCACAGCGAAGCGTCTGAGGATAAGCGAGTATAAGGCTCAGATGCTTCACCTTGTTCAGCATGGCAATGGATGTGGAAGGTGGAGGTTTAGGTAGTGGTTATTCGGCATCTCTTCGAATCAAGCGTATGTGAATCACAAATCTACATTTTTTATCCAGTATTTGCTCCACTGGTAATGGATGGGGTAGTATAGTAGAAAAAACAAGTTATCGACTATTGTTCAATTGTTCCGCCTTTGGCTTTGCTCAGGACTTCGGGTTGCGCAAAGCGATGATTATTTTCTTATTCTTGCAAATATGAAAATAACTAGACCGAGCCTTGCCAAGCTCAGCGAAGCTAACTGTTTCGCTTCGCGCTACTATGGACTATGGACCGTCGACCGTGGACTAGAGAAGATCTGTAACACAAAAAATTAAATACATCACTATGAACACACTACCTACATTTGAGGCAAGCAACGCTGAAGCACTGGCCCAAGGCAAAAAACTCATCGAGCGCCCTTTTCGGGTGCTTTTGCTGGTGAGTGCAATATTGATTACAGGCTTGTTTCTACTTCGCTTTGTGGCCGGCTTTGTCCAATTGAGTAATATCTTGATCCCTACATACGGGATATTGGTATTGCTTTACAATCAGTTTTCTAAAAGCAGAGGGAGTCAAAAATGGCAAAAGTGGGTATTGCTCCAAGCCCAGGATTTAAAAGTGTTGGAACGGGAGGGCATCCGACGCAATTGGCTCACCGACCAAGGTCTGAAACATCCTAAGGTATTGCAAAAGCTGCCCCAAGCGGAAAGAATGGTGGTAGAGAAACGTCTGGCCAATTTTAGCAATCAGGACCGGAGCTGGCAAGATATTTCTGAAATTCCCTGGGAGGTAGAGTATTTTGTAGAACAACGCCAAATCAAGAAAGAAATTCAACACTTGAGTCTCATGATTTTGGGTCCCTTGGTATTCTACGGCTTTTTGTGGTGGAGTGTAGCAGGTTATTTGGCAGTGAAGGTGACTTTGGGGGTCGTGTGTATCGCCTATGTGGGCAGCTTTTTACGCAAAATATGGCATTACCAAACCCTGGCCAACTGTGATGAACCCATGCTGAAAGCCAATAGCGAGGAAGTCAAGTTTTACGATGGACAAACCGCTCTTCATATTCCTTGGAAACATTTAGAATCGGTTTTGTTGCAAGGCAAGGATTTGAAACTGATTTATCGGGATGAATACCTGAACTCGCTCTCGGCTAAAAAGGATAAAACGGCACATTTAGATCTCAAATTTTTGTGCATCCCTCACCGCGACCATTTCGAGAACTTATTGTTTTTCTATCAACAACGGTTTATCAAGTATCGGTCAGAGGTTTTTTAGTCCACAGTTTCTTCAGTTGGGAGTTGGTAGTCAGCAGTTGGTAGTTTTCTTTAGTCCATAGTCCACGGTCGACAGCCCAATGCTGTTTCCATAAGAAAAAATTATTTCATCCTGATTTAGACCTGACAGGTAGGGTGTTCAGAATTTCAAAAAAGTACCCCGCGTTTTTAGCCATGTCCATTAGCGAAGACTAACCATGTTGGACTGAAGATAGCGAAAATTTTGGCCTTAGTCCATTGCCGTTAAAAATTTATGTAGTGGAGCCACCCCGCAGGGCAAATGATCACTTGTTTGAGCCGTAGGCGAGTTTGAGCATTTAGCTAAAGC
>CALDJV010000182.1 GCA_937899305.1 uncultured Cytophagaceae bacterium | reverse complement strand
GAAAAAAAATAAAGGAACATTGCACCTTTGGGTATTTACCGATCAGTCTAACCTTGAATACAAACAATTAAAACAAATTGGTCAAGAAGTACAAGCCACTACTGGCCTACAGCTCAAAGCTCAAAAGTTGAATGTACAACAATACAATGCTTCTGAACTCCAGCAAATGATTCGTAGCCAACAGGTAACTCCCAACGATGTGGTATGGGTGCATTACTTGGGGAAAGAAAACCCCCAAAATTATCAAGCCCAAGAACAAAAGCGTGGATACGGCAATACTCAGTCACGTATTTCGTCTTCTCCTACGCTCCATAATGTCAATACTGTATTAGAAAACAGCAAAGCTTCGCTTAAAATCTTGACAGTAGATCAGGGCACGCGAGTGCTCAATATCAATGATTTGTTGAACGATCGTTCTAAAATGGAAGCAGATCATTCTTCATCTAAGAGGCACCACTCAATCACCAATGCGGATGTTTCGGCAGTGGGATCTAGAAAGACGCAAAATCCTGCTTATCAGAAGTTGTTTTTGGACACCAAGGGAATGGTTACCAATGTTTCGTTTAAAACTACACCTTCCCAAAACAATTACCAAGGGGTGTACACCAATCAGCTGTTGTTGAACCTGCAAAAAGTCCAGAAGACCAAAACCCAAAAAGCCAACTGGAATTCGTTGCTACGTAAAGCCGAGAAAGGCACAAGAAAAGGAAATCGTGAGGTAAAGCGTAACTTGAGAAAGGGGAAGTATAGAAGGTAGGTCATTTGTTTTTTAGTTGGTAGTTTTTTTTAGTTAGGAGTTGGGAGTCAGTAGTTGGTAGCTTTTGATTTCAAGTCCATAGTCGATGGTCAATAGTCCACAGTAGCGCAAAGCGGTACAAATAACTCATCGCCTCGCGTAGCCATTTAACAATGCAACAATGAGCCGTAGGTGGAACAATTTAATAATAGTCCATAGTTTTACGTCGCTTGGCGCAACAATAGAACAATGTAACAATGAGCGAAGCGGAGCAATAGCAAAAAATCATCGCTTTGCGTAACCCATTTAGCCATTTAACAATGAGCCGAAGGCGGAACAATTTAGTAAGTAGTAAGCATTTTCCTTCATTACCTGTTTACTTTCTTGTTTTCAACCCAAACTCCCCTACCAACCCCACATGGTCGGACCCGGTATGTTGAAACGTCGTATTGCCATAACAAGTCAACTGGGGGGAATAAAATATATAATCTATTGGAATGCCGACCCAAAGTGCCCAAGTAGGAAATGTAGCCTGCCAACCATCTCGAGTCGCTCGCATTTGGGTCTGTGCCTGAAAATCAATCATAAGCTTTTCCCAAGGAACCGCATTGAAATCACCCAAGAGTAAAACGGGTAAACTTTGGTGCTGAGCAATCTCTTTGGCCAATTTATCTAATTGTTGATATCGTCTTGCGATCCTGCCTTGCAATATGGGTGCACTGGTATGGGTACTTATAAAACGTACTTTACCCAGGGGCAACTGGATATTACCTACTATGGTAGGAGGTTCATCGTTAAAAACATACCGTACCTTTTCGAGCGGATATTTAGCAAAGACCGCCATTCCTGAAAAGGCATTGTCTACCGGATATACCACTTGATATGGATAAATGGGCTTGAGTGCTTCTTGCAATGCTTTTGCCCACCGATGATTGACCTCAATCAAAGTAACTAAGTCGGCTTGTTGAGCCAACACCTGGCGGATCAGTCGCTGGTGTTGAAAGTTACGATCGTGTACATTGAGGTGGAGGGCCTTGAAAGTAAGGGTTGTGGGTGTTTTTTTGGGCCTGTGTTGCTTTTTGGGAAATGCCTGTGGATACACCTGAACCCCCAACGCAACTACCCCAATCAGGTGGGCAACCAAATATCCTTGCTTTCGAAACCAAGGAACTCCCAAAACGACCAACAACCAAATGGCTCCCACTTGAAGGGCAATCGATTGCAAAGCAAGCGGTACAAAAAAGTCGGGTGGATAACATAATCCCCACCACAGCAATACAGGTAATAAGTACCCTATTATTCGTTTATTCGTGAGCATTGACCAATACCCATTCCATCGCATGTTGTTGTTACTTTGATTTTGGCGTCAAAGGTAGCCACTCTGCCCCTTGATTGTAAAAAGTTTGGGCTACAAAATATTTTCTGGCTTCTTTTTTTATGGCCAACCAGCCGTCTTGTAGCTTGGGAAAAGCCAAATGACTCACCTGTTGCAATGCTTTACAGTAGTAAGCATTGACTTCCAAAATGATTGCACCATTTTTCATATGACACATCACTCTTTCCAGTAGCTGAGCCATTTTACGATCATTTTTGATGGGTGAATAAAGGTAGATAAAGTCGGCCTTACCAAACAAACGAGGATCAATCGTGAGCGCATCCCCTTGATAAGTATGTAACTTTTGTTTTTGATGGAGTTGAGGAAAGTTTTGCTGACTCATTTTTACCAGTTCAGGATTGTACTCAATGCCTATGGCTTGCTCAAATCCCAAACACAGCGAGGCAAACAGTTTTTCTCCATTGCCCGAACCCACATCCAAAAATACCTGTGCTTTACTCGGTTTTATTCTTTGGATGGCTTCTATAAAAAAGGGCATATGATATGCAACTCCTCCCCAATACTCGGGATTAGGTTGGTTATCTTCATCCTTTTGTAGGTGGGCACAAAGTTGCTCAATGTAAGGCAAGCAAACGGAGTTAGTAGAAGTCTGAATACAGCTTTGGATGACCGTTTCTGCCCAGGTCTCACTTTTAGATTGGATGGGGCGTTTTTGAATACAGTTGCTCAGGCAACCTATCATCCATAGACAATAAAAAATCGTTTTCATCACTTTTTAATGGTTGATTGGTAGACAATACCTGATCAACGGTGATGAATGGAGTAAAATCTATACAAATTTTACGGGAAAGGAGGCCAAATCGTCTACGGTGTCCACATCAGAAAGCTCAGGCAAGCAATGAATTTGACTACTTCTGGCCTGGAGGTCTTGCAGGGTGGATTGAAAAACCGAATTGGTGCTCCAGGTTTTGTTTTCGAATACCTCGGGATAGGGCGCTTTCATTCCCAATAAATAATACCCCCCGTCTTTGGCTGGACCAATCACAAAATCCTGAGTTTGCAAAGCAACAAAGGCTTCCTCGATGATCGCTTGAGTAATCTCAATACAATCGCTCCCAATGATGATAATTGATTGGTAACTTTGACCAAAACCCCAGGCAAAGGCATTGCTCATTCGTTCGCCCAGTCCCTCGCCAGTTTGCACCTGTTTTTGGTATTGAGTAGCAACCCACAAATCGTTGTCATCTACAAACTTGGAATAAAAAACCGATTTGTCTACCTGCTTTAATTGTGTTGTAATGGCACGAGTGTGATCCAATAAGTATTGATATACTTCCAGGGCTTTTTGATCCCCAATGGTTTTAGCCAGGCGGGTTTTCACTCGACCAAGTTCAGGGTTTTTGGTAAAAATGAGGAGGAGTTGTTGATTCATTGTACGAGTATTTGAATAGCACTTGTAATATAACAGATAGCTTTGAATTCCCAAGGATTGGTCATCCAAAGCTATCAAAACTACCCTTCCTTGCTATTCATTCAATTTCCAGGAATAATTCAAATAACTTACTTTGGCATTGGCACTGGCTTTTACCCTCGAGTATTTGTTAATGAATCCGATCAATGAAGAACGCTTGGTAAAATCTCCTTTATACCAATTAAACAATTGAGATACTTGTACCGATCCTTGGCTAATTTTGTTCTTGGCTCGGTTGTTCACAAAGATACGTGCTTGACGATCCAGTTCGGTATTGAGGTTGGCAGCAGTATATGCTTTGTTGAGTAGCTTAGGACAGGACTGGGCGGCACATACCAAGGCAAAATGTAAACGAGCATCAAAGTATTTTGCGCGTAAAATTTTATGTTCAATATCGTTGAGGGTATAGGTTTTACCGGCCACTTTGGCAAAACGGTAATCCCAAGGTTTACCACCTTTGAGTTTGGTGATACTTGTGGTAGGATAGTTATCTACAATCAGCTTGACAGTATACGCATTGTAGGCATTGATGTAAAAAGCCACCGCCGCTGATCTTGAACCAGGCACTCGGGCAGTAGCCAAATAGTTGATGTAACTATTCAACTTATTTTTCTCGGCTTTGAAGCCACGATAATTTACTTTTCCGGTAGATGATACATACTTTTTCAGTAACTGATCCCAGGTTCCGTGTTGGGCCTGTATTGTAAAAATAGTACAAACGATCAGGCCAAAAGTGAATAAGTGTTTTTTCATTATAGATGGGTATTGGTTGTTTTATCTGTTTAACGGTTTCCCCCATCCAGTTCGTTTCTTAAAAAATCATAAGTAATTGTTAATATAAAAATAATACAATTCAACCCCTTCAAAACACTACACCTTACCTGTTAAGTCCAGGGCCATTTCATACTGCCCTATGATGTGTTCAAAGCCAACCTTGGTAAGCAACTCAATCGTATGCGTATCTGAGGTATCAATGTTGAGCACACGGGTATGTTCTGCCTCATTGGCTACTTTTTGTACTATATGATCCAAAAGTGTGGTCGCAATTTTTTCCTTTCTCTGGAAGGGTGCCACCAAAAGTTGCATCAATTGGCTAGAAGCAGGATGGTATACTGTATAACCCACCAGTTCTCCTTCAAGAAAACCACCCAAAATCACTTTTTTATCCGGAATACGTTGAACCGCAGCCGTGGCGTTTTCCCAGGATGGTTGCCACTCAAACCAAGTACGACAAAGCTTGATGTCGTTGATATCTACTTCTTTGATTTCTAAACTAGGATTGACATCATCGGGTTGGTGATATTTTTCGTGAATTAGTTTATAACAATCAAAACTACGAACCATCTCAAACCCCGCCTTTTGGTAGGCTTTGATGGCCTTGGTATTTTCTTGGATTACTTCCAGAAATAATTTCTGAATGCCTACTTTTTGTAATTTAGGTTTTACAAATTCAATCATTTTCTGAGTAAGTCCCTGCCCTCGGTACCGCTCTATGATCCCGGTAGCCGAATTGAAAGCCATGGGCGAACCTTGCCATACATCGGTAGAAATCATCGTAAACCCTACCAATTGTTGCAAATCCCATACACCTACTGAAGCCCGGTATTGCACATGGTTTTTGATCCAACGATTGTACAGCATCTCCTCGTCTATATGGCTCATGTCTACAATATAATCGTCGAATGCATCTTGAAAAGTCTGAAATAATAAAGGATAATCCTGCTCCTTCAAAAAACTCAATTGATAATCCATATTAATCCTTATCTTTATTAATGTGCTGATACAATTACTAGCGAGTGATTGATGTTAATTTAACAAAACCTAATCCAAAATTACAATTGTCCCCCTATTTTATGCTAGGCCATTTAAAACCTCATACCTGTAGCTTGTCTTCAGCTTCGCAAAGGGCTTATAAAAAATACTATTGCTCTATTTGTTCAAGCTTAAGAAAACAAAATAATGTTTCTTATACCCTGTTTATCAATAACGAACTCACTTTGGTGCTGTTGGCTTTACAGCCTTATTTGAGCGTCCAGACTACTATTACCCAAGAAGCACAAACGCGTTGCCCAGCCTTGGCTTTTACTCAAAAAAATGCGATTTCTCTTCATCCTGCAATAGATTTGGCGGCTCAGCTTTCGGTATTGTTAGGCTGGATCAAGGTGACCGACTGGGCTTACGACCGTCCTCATTTTGCCAAAAATTTACTCCAGCGCCATTTAAATCATAAGGTTCGCCCTATTTTTAACCAACTTACGCCTTCCTTTCAACGGGTAATTCAAGACTATGTGCAACTTACTCAGTCAAATACGCCCAATTTTAGCGAATTGAGCGCCCAATCAGGCGTACTTTCTTACCATATTGTTCAGGCTATAGCACAACGTACTGATGTTCCTCCTCGCAAACTCGAGAAAATTTCGGAACTGTTTCGAGGAAGTGGGCAACTCATTTTACTGACTGATCATTTGGTAGACTTAACCAAAGATCGCCAAAAACAACAATATAATCCTATTATTTCATTGGTAAACGAACAAGGACTTGATTGGAATACCGCTTATTATACCTTGAAACGACAATTTAACCAAGAAAACTACCGACTTCGTACTTTACTGCAATACATGTTGGAGCATCGAATCGTTCATTCCAACTTTGCTCAAGCATTTCGAGCTGCTTTGCGCCAAATGGAACTCCAGATTATACAACATAAGCCTGATTTTATAGCTGATCATTTTGGGTTTGCTAACAATGAAGCGGTTCCGCTTTTGGCAAAAAATGAATGTTGTGATGCAGGCTGTTGTGAAGGTTGCGGAGAAGCCTGTGGAGAAGGTTGCTGTGAGTGCAGTTGCCGAGCTTGTGGTGAAAATTGCTCCAAAAGCTGCTGTTGTGGCCAGGGTAGTTGTTGCTCATACGAAGGATTGGCTTGTACTTGCTGTACGGGCAGCGAGGCAGGCGATATAGGTGCTGACGGAGACAGTGGATTTGACGGGTTTGCTGATGACATTGAGATAGACGGATGGGAAGATGGCAGAGAAGGAGACAAAAAGAAGAAGAAACCTGATGATGAACAACCACCCAATGTGGATGATTCGCTTTCGCATGGAAGTGAGTAAAATAAAAAAAGCACGGAAATTGAACCAATATCCGCGCTTTGATAAGTAAGGTCTATTATTTAAAACTTTTAATGTTTTGTCGTCTTGAACAATGCTTTGCCACTCAAAAAATGACAAATGCAGTTATTTTTTCTGTATTTTACTGAGGTAAAGCCTCTTGATTCGTTTGTAGTATTGGTTTGTTT
>CALDJV010000181.1 GCA_937899305.1 uncultured Cytophagaceae bacterium | reverse complement strand
TATCTTGACTTCTTTCAATGATGTCGTATTCGAGATCAACCAAAACTTGGTATTTACCAATTTTTGGGGAGACAAGCAAAAACTGGTTTTTTCAGAACAAGATTTTCTGGGCAAAAAGGTAACCGAAGTATTTGATGATCCCATGCGAAGTTATTTTACTAGCTCGCTTCGGTATGTGTTAGACAATAAGGTCACGAAAACAATTGAGTATCCAGTCATTCAAAAGGGAACAAAAAACTGGTATTCCTGTACGATGAATTATCTGCCTGATACTCCCGATCGAGGAGCAGGAGTGTCGGTATTGGTGACTGATGTCACCTCTTACAAAAGAGCCCAACAAAAACTGAGAGAAAGCGAAGAACAATTGCAGGATTTTTTGGACAATGCATCGTTGATGATTCAAAGTGTGGATTTTGATGGAAACATTCGCTACGTCAATCGATATTGGTGCAAAAAACTAGGCTACAGCAAAGCAGAGGCATTGCGTACCAATTTGCTAGATGTAATTTTGCCCGAAGAGCGAGACGAATACCAACAGCTTTTGGCCAAATTGAACCAAGAGGGAGGCGCATCTCAATTCAACGTGAGTTTTATTACCAAGGAGGGCAAAACCCTGATGCTTGAAGGAAGCATGAACATCCGTACTGGGAAAAAACCCTTATTGCGTAGTTTTTTACATGATGTAACTGAGCGTAACCAAGCCGAAAAAGCCATTCTGGAGCAAAATCGTTTGTTTGAAGCGTTTTTGGAAAATTCGCCCATAGGAATCCAAATATTTGATCAAGAAGGCAATTCATTGCAAATGAATGATGCCCAACGGAAGATTTTGGGCTTGGAGTTGACAGACGATACCCAAGTGAATTTTAATATTCTTGAGGATCGCAGGTCGCAAGAGGCGGGGCTTGACTTTTTTTATAAATCGGCTTTTGGAGGAGAGAGTATTTTCTTGCCACGTTTGGAAACCACCCTGACCACCTATGATGACGACGGAAAGTCAATCAACAAGGAAGTTTGCCTCAATTTGATCATATTTCCAATTAAAAACGAGCAAAATGGGGTACAAGGAGTGGTGACTTTTGCTCAGGACGTATCCGAGCAGTTTTCGATTGAACGAGAACTCAACGAAAGCCGGTACTTTATCAAAAGCATTGCCGATGCCATCCCCAACGACGTGTATGTGTACGACCTAGAGAAAGAAAAATATGTGTATACCAATACCCAGTATTTCAAGTATTCGGGATTTACGGTAAAAGACATAGACCGAGGAGGACTCAACAAAGTTTGGGCGTTGATTCATCCTGAAGATGTGGAAGACGTGAAAATCATCTTCGAGGAGGTATACAAAGGGGGAGAAGATATGTACGAAATGGTGTATCGTTTGGCGTGCAATCCTCTTTCGGCGCGTGACCGAAGGCAAAACCCCGAGCCGGAAGTAGCCCTGCAATTGCACCAGGAAAATCAGCGATATGTATGGGTATACGACCGTATTGTTCCATTTAAGATCAATGTAGAAGGGCGAGTGACTCAAATTCTAGGAGTAGTACAAAACATTACTGACAACAAAAACTTTGAAGAGCAATTGATCCTGGCCAAGCAAGATGCTGAAGAAGCCTTAAGAGCCAAAGCGTTGTTTTTGTCTACCATGAGTCACGAAATACGCACGCCTATGAATGCGGTCATTGGAATTACTCATTTATTACTACAGGAAAACCCCAAAACCGAACAGCTCGAAAACCTCAATACGCTCAAATTTTCGTCTGAAAACCTGCTAAGCCTCATCAATGATATCCTGGACTACAACAAGATAGAAGCTGGGAAATTGAGTTTTGAGGAAATTGATTTCAACCTGATGGAATTTCTCAACAATGTGAAGCAAGGGTTTGCCTATCAGGCGGACGAAAAAGGCATTGGGCTTGAGTTTGAGCTGGATCCTTTGGTGCCCAATATTTTAGTGGGAGACCCCATTCGGTTAAATCAGATTTTGACCAATTTATTAAGCAATGCCATCAAATTTACCGAGGCTGGTTTTGTGGTACTCAAAATAAAGCTAGAGGAGCAATCGATTCCTTCTAGAAACTTACAAAATAAAGACTTACCAGGAAAGCCAAAAGAGGCTCAAAACAGCAATAGAGTAAAGGTGGTATTTAGTGTAAAAGACACGGGCATTGGTATTTCGGCTGACAAAATATCCAAAATATTCGATCGCTTTACCCAAGCCGATTCAGACATTACCCGTCGCTTTGGAGGCACTGGACTAGGGCTGGCCATTACCAAATACTTGATAGAACATCAGGGAGGAGCCATTGAGGTAGAAAGTGAGATAGACAAAGGGTCGGAATTTACTTTTTATCTCGATTTTAACATTAGCAAACTCAAACAACTCAAGGGGCCTGTCACCGATACCCAAGGCAATGATGAAGTACATTTGACCAATGTAGATTTGTTGCTGGTAGAAGATCGTAAGATCAATCGAATGGTGGCTTCCAAATTTTTGCGACGCTGGGGTATCAATGTAGACTTTGCCTTCAATGGTTTAGAAGCGGTAGAGAAAGTAAAACAAAAACAGTATGACATCATTTTGATGGATTTACTGATGCCCAAAATGGATGGTTTTGAGGCTACTCGTGCCATTCGTCATATGGATGATTATCAAACCACCCCCATCATTGCGTTGTCGGCTTCTACCTTGAACCAAGAAAGGGAAAAAGCAAGGCAACTAAAAATGAATGATTTTGTAGCCAAACCCTTTAATCCTAGTGAACTATACCACAAAATAATGAAATACACCAAGCAAAGCGAAGCAGTAGTGGCGGAGTCTCCAGAGAAGGTATCTGCCCAGAATGAGGTGTTGGACCAATATTTTGACCTGGAAAAATTGGATGAGATTTGTGCGGGTGACCAGGAGATGCGCGAAGAATTGATCCGTATCTTTGCGGAAGAATTGTCACCTGCCATCGATAATTTCAAAGCAGCTGCGTTGAACTACGAACCCGAACCCATGCGCATTGTAGTACATAATTTGAGGTCTTCTACGGAGCTATTTGGTACTACCAAACTATTGCAAGCACTACAAGAAGCTCGTGAGCTTTCGCTGAACCAAGCTGATTTACAAATGATCAGGCCGCTATTGCAAAACATTGATGTAATCAAACACCAAATAGTAGAGGGGTTGAATCAGGAGATTGCTGATGCTCATTGATTTTGATTACCTGAACGGCATACCTTGGAATGAGGAGTTAAATTACCCAAGCTTATAGTTTAAAAACTAAGTGAATAGTTGGTTTTGATGTTAAAACTAATTATTTTTATTTATTAGGTGTTTTTAGGTTTTTATTTGCTAAAAAATGCTCAATAAAAATGGTTATACTAAACTTTAAGTAAATGAAAAAATTTAATATGGTATATCGACATACTCCGTGGTTGTACTTGGTTTGGTTGAGTTGTTCTTTGAGTGCCGTAGCCCAAACCCAGCAGGAGAAGACCAATTATGTATTGTTGGATGGGTATTGCAAAAGCAGAGAATACAAGAAAGCCATTGAGCCGCTGGATTGGTTGTTGAAAAACAGCCCTAAGTTTCATAAAAATGTCTATATAAAAGGGTATAAGTTGTACCATAAGTTAGCTGAACAAGCCAGCGACCCCCAGCTTAAAAAAGCCTACCAGGATAAAGCCTTGAAAATTTATGATTTGCGGGTCATGCACTTTGGTGAAGCCCCTAAAGTACTGAATATGAAAGGATACTATGCTTATTACTACTGGAGTCAACGGGCCGACAAAGAGGACGAACTGTATCACCTATATCAAAAAATCATCGAGCTCAATGGAGACAATACCTACGCTCAATGCATTCAAAATTACATGTATATGATCTTTCAACGGTACCAGAGGATGCAAATTGAGGGAGTCAGGGTAATTGAAATATACGACCAATTGACTCAGATTATTGAGCATAACCTAACCAAGGCGATCGAAGCTTCTCCCCAAAACGACTCAAAGAAAGCCGACCCAAAGAAAGAGGACCCAAAGAAAGACGACCAGGAAGATGAAAAAAAAGAATGGAAAGAGATAAAAAAATATGTAGACGATGTATTCACTAAAATCGTTTTGATGAGGAGAGAAAACGAAGAGAAGCCATTGTTGGATTGTGAGTTTATCGAGAAATACTACCTGCCCCAATACCACCAAAACCCCAATGACATCAAATTAATTAAGAAAATAGTGAGGGACATGTTATTGGTACGACGCTACAACCCTGCCGCAGATTGTGGACGCAGTGCAGTCTTTGTAGAACTCAACGAAAAACTGTTCTACCACGCGCCTACTTACAAAAGAGCCACTTTGATGATCAAGCTTTATAAAATATTGGGAAATGAGCAGAAAGTAGAGGAGATAATCTATAGGTTGCCAGAGTTTGCTCAAACCAAAGAAGCCAAGGCAGAAGCAAATATGACCGTGGCCCAATATAAACGCAAGAAAGGAAGGTACCAAGAAGCTCGAAAATTAGCCCTGGAAGCGATGAGGTTGGACCCTGGCAAAGCTGCTCAGGCCTATCATTTTATTGGTGATTTGTATTACAGTAGTGGAAAAATATGTAGCCATAAAAATCCAGTATTGGCCAGAGCTGCGTATGTGGCGGCTTATCACATGTATCAAAAAGCAGGAAATGCCAGGGGGATGGCTAGAGCCAAAGTACAATGCCCCGACCTAACCGTTGCTTTTACTTACAATTACAAAGCGGGTCAGTTGATCGAGGTAGGTTGTTGGATTGGTGGAAAAGTAAAACTTATTACCCGTTAATCACGTTATATCATTACTGTTCAACGCAGCCTTTTTACCTTTTATTGTTATGATAATTGCCTGACAATTCCAGTCAGGCTTTTTTTGTGCCATATGGTCAGTGTTTGAAGCACTTTAATTGATTTTACTGACGAAATGGCGGTTGTTGTGACGAGTTTTCACCTTTCTTGCCGTGTTTCCCCTCTTTTTAGCCATTGGCCTGCCCTTTGATCATACCACACTGAATTTAAAAACCAACCATATTCTCAAACACTATAAAAAATACTGAAATGGAAGACAACATCAGAAAAAATAAAGAAGCTGAAGTGATGGTAGATAAAAATTTGTTAAAAGCCATTGCGATGAATGCCGATGTTTTGAATACGATCGGAGGTGGAATGGCTACTACCAAAATGGAAATTATGCAGCTGGAGGACGGTTACTTGTTAAAAATGAACATTCCGACAGTTTCGGGTGAGGCTTACAATATTGAAATCAACCGCGACCAATTGACGATATTTACTACTTTGCCTGAACAACGAGGCGATGAAGCCACTGAAGAAGTCGTTTCTCCTTTTTTTCAGTCTTTTCCGATTAGTTCAGCGGTAGACATCGAAGGCATTGAGGCGGTATTTGAAAACGGAGAACTGCAAGTATTTGCTCCATTCCGCGAAGGTTTCAAATCGGATACTCCCAAACGAATTCACATAAGACAATTATAGATTTAGTCGTATCACTTTTTTATAGACTATCAAAGGCCTCTTCTTTTCAAGAAGGGGTTTTTTTGTTCGATAGATTTTAAATCTTGGCTTACCTACAAGGTTAATTTGGCATTTCAAACTACCCTCACTTTTACCCAGTGAGCGCCTCACAGAAGCGTTCAATCCTTGGACAGTACCATAAAAACTACATATGAATAATGAAATAAAATTTAGGGCAAAGGATGTAAATTTATTTTTGAATGATTCCTTAGTATGGTTGCATTGGTAAAAAAGGTTGACCAGCTCCCGAAAGAACCAGCCAACCCGGCATCAATCATCATCCTTCACTTATGCGCTTCGTATGCTTACCTGCCAGAGTAAAACCTGGCGCGTTGGCAATTCTTGATTTAAATCCCTCATTTTTTTGACTGGGCAGCAATAACAAGCACTTGATCCCCGGCCCCAACTTATCTACCAGTTGTATACTCCCCCGGAGGGCCATTACCCATTCTTGTACCACGCCTAGGCCTACTCCGGCAATGGTATTACTGACCCGCTTTTTATAAGGCTTGTCAAATACATTGTCGTGGGTGCCTACCGGGTAGCTACCATTGTCTTCAATATAAATGGCCATCAGATTTTCATTGTAGGGTTTGGCTTCTACCTGAATAAAACTGCCCCCTTCGGCTTTACTATCAGCGTACTGGCCCAGGTAACACACCAAATTGAAAAATATCCGGAAAAACACATTGTTATCCACGGATACTTGCAGGTAGCTGGTCATCGCAGTCACCCTAAAATCGATGTGTTTTTTCTCAAATAAGAGCCGATACATCTGGGGGATGGCCTGAAGTAATTTGGGTAAATTATAATGCTTGATTTCCATTTGAGTAGGTGTAATTTCATTGAGACTCATCAAGTTCCGTAGAATCTCTTTGACTTCTTCGAGCGTCTCATTTGCGCTTTTTCGCCTCACTCGGTCTTGTAAATCTTTGATCTGTCGCTGGGCTTCGGCAATGCCGTCCGCTATCAGGCGTTGTTGAACGATATCAATCATTTTTTTTGTAGTCTTAGTTGTTGTGATGTTATTTCTACTCATTCCTTCCCTGGCGCAAGCGTCCGCTTGTGATCAAACATCGTCGCACAAGCGGACGCTTGCGCTAGAGTAGGACTTATCGCTCTTTGAGCAGCTTCCCTTGAAACACCTGTCCCTGAAAGTAAAGCCGAAACAGATAGGTCCCCTCGGGGATTTCGTCCAGGTAGACGACGTGGCGACTTGTCCGACTAGCCCAGTGACCCCGCTGTATGGTACGCCCTTGAGTATCTGTAATCTCCCACCGAA
>CALDJV010000180.1 GCA_937899305.1 uncultured Cytophagaceae bacterium | reverse complement strand
AGGGAGGTCCAAGAATGGATTTCATAGATTGATGATTGAATAATACAATGCCTGAATTTCTAATGTGAGCGTATAGTGTATACTCTATTATATATACTTGAAAAGGAAACCGGAAAGGATAAAAAAGACGGAAATTTTTTATTTTTTCTGCTATTTGGCTCTTTTTCCGGCCCGAGACCACTCAAAACCAATGCTATTGAGGAGATCAATGCGTTTTTGAGATAATGTTTTGCGCTTGTAATACAATCTTTGGGTTGCCACCCAGGCCCCTAGTTTGTAGGTAGTAGGCTGTTTAGGAGGTACATTACAATCACCATGGACACTTTGGTATTTTTTCAATTCCTCAAACTTATCCATCCACTTTTGGTCCCAAGAAGACTGTAACTTCTTGTCCCTAAGTGGACTTGCTCTCACTGTTACTACCCACTCAAAATCTAATTCATCCAATTTTCTTATTTGATCATTATTGAGATTGGCTTGATTTTTCCTTTGGTAGGCTACCCAATTTGACAAGACATTATCTTCGGCTTTGCTCACCTGACAATGTCCATGTCTTTGCTTAAAATCTTGCAAATATTGATAATTTTCTTCCCAAGAGCGTGGTCTTTCTTTATCAAATCCAATTTTTTTCAACGCTGTTATTTGTTCCTCCTCCAATGAACCTTTTTGCCAATTAGATCGTTGTCTAGATATCCAGATATACAAAGGTTTCCATTTCTGGTCTTTGGATTGACCCACCCGCAAATGTCCATAATGTTGCTTAAAAGAGCTCAGTTTGTGATAATTGCGCCACCATTTCTCTCGACTTGTAGCATGTTGTTTCATCTGCTTCACCAAGCTTTTTCCTGGCTCTATTTTCCAATCAAAACCCAACTCATTCAACAAATCTACCTTAGTTTGATCTAACCTTAAATGTTTTTTTCTTTGAGTTCCAACCCAACGACCCAAAGTCTTGGTAGTTTCGTCTTCTGAACTTACTTGACAATGTCCATATTTTTGCTTGAAAGATACCAGGTTTTGATAATGTTCCTCCCAACTCTGAGTGGGCGCACGTAAGCGCCAGGGAAATCCAATGGCCTCTAGCTTTTCTTTTCTCTCTGGCTTTAGTTTTTTTCTGTTGTTTAACTTACGTTGTCCACCTACCCACCTGGCAAATCTTTTATCTTCAAAATTTTTAGGCACCTCACAATGACCAAACTTTTGCTTGAATACTAATAATTTTTGGTAGTTTGTCTCCCAAGGAATGGGTTTTATTGGTTTTGATACTTTCCAGGAAAAGCCAAGCGAGTCTAATTTTTCAAACCTGTCTTGCTTCAATCTCTTTTGTCGATAAAAACTGAGTTGGGTTCTCACCCAGATGCTTAATCTCACGTCAGGTTTCCACTTGAATGGCACATTGCAGTCCCCATAAATCCGGTGATACTCGACCAATTTATCATATTGGTCTTCCCAACTTATAACCTCACGAATACGCCAAACAAAGCCTATTTCATCTAATAATTCTTTTCTCCAGGAGGGCATTCGCTTTTTCTTACTTCGTTGATCAGTAATCCAATAAGCCAATGTTTTATTCCGATGCTTCGCTGAACCTGCCTTGAAGTGTCCGTACTTTTCTTTGAAGTTTTTTAGCTCTAAATAACGCACGTACCACATTTCATCGTAACGATCCCAGCTATGAGGTCGTGCAAATGGATAAGGCCAGTCTTGGTAGTTGTTTCTAGGCATAGTGCAAATGGAGTTTGGAATTGAAAGTTTAGTCGATAGTATTGAGTATATAGCCTCGCGCAGTCATTTAGCAATGAGCTGCCAAGTCCTTTGTCCTTTGATACTTTTACTAAAAAAATCTACTTGTTGTTCAGATAATTTCGCTGAAATCAAATAAATTACGCAAAAGAGATCAAGGTAGCCGTGACAAGAAATGGACTCCCCAAGACCACCTTACTTTCAATAAGCGCATTTGCACCATCGTGATGAACACAAACTCCAGAACAAAAAAATGAAGCATCTCAAAGTCATCTTGACAAGCATCGCATTATCCATCATTTGTCAAGGAATATTTGCTCAAGGTAAGCGCCTGGTAGTCCATAAAGGGCACTGGGGTTCCGTTGGTTGTGTCGTCTTTTCGCCTGATGGCAAACTGTTTGCCACGGGTGGACGAGATCAAACGGTGAAACTATGGAACGCCCAAAATGGCACTTTACTTTATACCCTCCATCAAAACCTTCACCCGGTTACTTCAGTAGCTTTTTCACCCGATGGTAGCCAGTTAATTAGTGGTTCCGAAGACCTCACATTCTGTCTTTGGGAAACGCGCACTGGTCAACTTTTAAAAAAGGTAGTGGCACATCCACAAAAAATAACTTCCGTTGCTTTTTCACCCAATGGCAGCCAAATCCTCACTGCTTCTCAAGACCACACCGCTAAAATATGGAATGCCAAAAACTTTAGCCTTATACATACGCTACAAGGGCATCAAGCCTCGGTCAACAAAGCAGTATTTTCACCCAATGGCCAACAAATCCTCACCGTTTCGTCCGACAAAACGGCCCGTCTTTGGCAGTCCAACTCAGGTAAGTTAACCCAAACTTTTCGGGGGCACAAATACGCCTTACAGTACGCTGCATTTTCCTCAAAAAACAGCCAAGTGGTTGTTACCGCTGATCGTAGAATGATAAAACGTTGGGACATCACCTCAGGAAGGGTGATCCAAAACTTAGATGCCTATCAATCATTTTTTATCGATATCATTTTTAATTACGATGGAGAAAGTTATTTGGTAGCTGTACCAGAGCAAGGCTGGGTATACACCCATCAATTATCTAGTAATTGGATTACTGAGATGTTTAGAAATAAAGATGACCAAGTATATGCGATGGCTTACCATCCGGCAAGCAAACGGTTGCTCCTGCTGCTCTCGAATGGACGTATCCAATGTTGGCAGCTCCCTCGTAAATACCGAGTATACAGCACCAGCACCCAAAAGTCTCCTACCCTCAAACAAGGGGTAGTTTCGCCTGATGGAAAAAAGGTAGTATTGGGTTATTTTGATTATTTACATACTCTAGGTTTTACTGCGGCCCCTACCAGCAACACCAAGCCCACCAAAAAACTGTATTGGAACAGTCTAGATTTGGCCCCTGACCATACTACCTTGGCGCTAAGCGGAAGTTTTTATCTGAAAAATGCCCATCCCGATTGTATTTTTCTGGATTTGAATACGCAACAAATTCGTAAAAGTTTTCGCCAACATCTTTTTGAAATCAATGCAGTTAAATATGCTCCCAACGGAAAAAGCGTTGCCACAAGCCGCAATGATTCGATCAAATTATGGGACATAACCACAGGCAAAGCACGGAAGCATTTTGTGCACCCAAATCAGCAAACAGTAACCGGACTTGAATTTTCAAAGCAGGGTCACCGTTTGGTCACCAGAGGGATCGATAGCACGGTAAAAGTATGGGATGTACGGTCCGCCAAATTGTTGCAAAACTATCAAAAACACCAAGGTCAGGTGTTTTTTGCCACTTTTACCAATGATGGCACCAAAGTGTTATCGGGGGGCAGAGAACCCGATTTTACCGCGCACTTGTGGGAGGCAAAATCGGGCAAGACACTTTTGAAACTAGTCGGACACCAAGGTAAGGTATACGAAGCGGCCGTTTCGCCCGATAATCAAAAAGTGGCTACCGTGGCAGGCGATGGCAAAGTCCGGATTTGGAACCTCCAAACGGGTCAGTTATTGAGAAGTTTACCCGGAAGAACCGGTTGGCCTCGTAGTGCCTTTTTTGTCTCTGGTGGTCAAAAACTATGGACGGTTACAGTGACCGGAGAAATGAGTTTGTGGGAAACAAATACTGGAAGATTGCTGGCTACGCTCTACACTGGATTTGAGCGTAAAGAGGCTTGGGTAGTAGTGACTCCCAAAGGCAAGTATGATGGTAATGCCTCGGGGTTAGATTACCTCTATTATACCAAGGGGCTACAAAAGCTTTCTATTGAAATAAAGGATGGCCCAAATAGGGTAAAAGGTTTACTACAAAAACTCCTTGATTGAATTGAAGCAACAAAGTTTACTTGAATTTTACCCCAAGGGTGTACCGAGATGCTACCTTGTAACCTTGCAAAGTGGCGGGCTTCCAACGAGGCATTTGTCGGATCAGGCGTACCGCCTCTTTGTTGCAACCCATCCCAATTCCTTTCAAGACCCAAACCTTTGATACTTTACCTTGACGATCCACCACAAACTGCACATAAACGGTTCCTTTGACCCCAAGTTTTTTGGCCTTTTTAGGATACTGAAGCCTTTTTTTAAGATATTTCGCCAAGGTCTTTGGAAAACCCTTGGCAACTTGATATTGAGCAGGCTGGTCCACTTCTTTAGAAGTAAATATATGACGACCATTGACCCGCAAACTATTTTGAACAACCGGAGCAGGATAAGAGGTTTGGGCAGAAATAAAAAAAGGCAAGCCCCAAAGCAAGAAAAAGTATAATACACGCATGCTGGAATAAATTGATAAAACAGAAAAAAGCAACACATATGCAAAAAATATTGATCAACCTGTGCCATACTACCCTGGCTTGCTGGCTTGTTTGTGTGGTTCAGGCCCAGGCACCCCAAAAACAACTCAAGGTACAAGTCAATCACTCGGCCAGTATTACCGCTGTGGCCATGTCACCAGATGGTATTAAAATTTTATCTGGCGCAGAAAATCACATCATTCACCTACGCGAAGCACGCAGTGGACACATGATCGCCAATATCAGTGCTCACAATGGCCGTATCAATGCTTTGGCTTTTGCACCAGATGGAAAATATTTTGCATCGGCATCAGATGATCATTTGTGTATACTTTGGAACGCCGACAATGGTACCGAAATACGCAGACTCAAAGGACACCGCAATGAGGTAAAAACGGTGGCTTTTGCCCCCAATGGACAAACTTTGCTTACTGGAAGTGCGGATGGTACCGCTATACTTTGGGAAGTAAACACCGGAAAAAAACTGCACACCATCACCGGCAAATACCGGGTTAATTCGGTGGCCTTTTCGCCCGATGGCAAGCGGTTTTTAGTAGGGTTTGCCAATGGCGAAGCAGCCTACTGGGATTATACCAACAAAAAACGCATCAAAACCATTTCGACCAAGGAGCGGTTGTTTTATCTGGCTTTTTCACCTGATGGCAAGCAGTTTATGGCAGCCGAACGAGGTCAAGGTATGTTCAACCAGGGTTATCTCAACTTGTGGGACATCGAGTCGGGCAAAGCCGTTCAATCATTTAGTCAGCGGTATTCCGTTTATTCCAAACAAACTTATTACTTGTATTCGGCGGCCTTTTCGCCCGATGGTACCCAGGTATTGACTTGCACTGCCAACGAACGAGGCCAACCCATGAATGACTTCGTGGTATGGGATGTAAAAACGGGTAAAAAACGAATGATTTATCAGGAAGAAGCCAAACAAGGAATTGGATTTGAGGCACTGGGTTTTTCGGCCAATGGAAAATTCATCATCGCAGGCTCGGGGGATGCCGTGGTACGAATTATTTGGGCAGCCAATGGGGCCACACTTCAAGCGTTTCGAGGAGCATATACCGATAAAAACTCCATATCCAAGGGGGTAAATGCGGTAGATGTATCGGCAGATGGCAGTAAAATTCTGGCGGCCAGCTGGGACAATAAAATACGGTATTGGCAACCCAGCCGTAAAGGCACGGCCATCAAGGTACTCAAAGGGCATGTATTCGATGTATTTGCCGCGCGTTTTTCGCCCGATGGCAACCAAATTCTATCTGGAGGTTTCGACAATCAAATCAGACTATGGGGTTTAGAAAACAACCAATTGATCAAGGCGGGTAAAGAACACCTCAAAGATGTAAACGCGGTCGCATTTTCGCCCGACGGTAAAAAAATGCTTTCTGGATATAACGATAGGCGGGTAAAGCTGTGGATTGTAGACGATAGCCTGGGCATATCTAAAGATACCTACTACCAAGCCTCCGACTATGTGGTCTCAGTGTCATTTTCGCCCGACGGAAAACACTTTTTGTACGCAGCGGCCAATGGGGAAATTTATATTCACAATGCCGAGAACGGCCAAATTGTCAATACCATTAAAGATCGTTCTAATGGTTTACAGGTACCTCTTTATAGTGCAGTGTATTCACCCAATGGCAAACAAGTGGCGAGTAGCAGTAGTAGAAGTTTAAAAATTTGGGATGCTGCCACAGGTAAACTAAAGCACGCAATCGAGCTAAAATCAAGCGCAAAGGAGTTGACCTATGCCAAAACCGGAAACTGGTGTGCAGCCATCACCTACCCCAACATAATACAATTATGGGAAAATGGAAAAGACAGCCTTGCTTTTCATCGTAAATTATACGTCAAGGACAGCGATATCTCTTCATTGGTTTTCTCAGCAGATGGTTCCAAATTACTCGCTTCTTGTACCGACAACACCATTAGGATATGGCAAACCAATAGTGGGCAATTACTGGGCACTTTGTATGCCAGCCTTGATGGCGAAGTAACTTGGTTGGTTGTGACTCCTGATGGCAAGTACGATGGTAATCAACCAGGATTGGAATACCTTAACTATGTTCAACCTGATGGCAAGACAGGGCCGGTTCCTCGAAAAGATCCAAACCGAATCAGGGGATTGCTGCAGAAGTTGTTGAGTCATTCGTAAAATTAGTTAGTAGTTCGGAGTCAGTAGTTGGTAGTCTTGTTTTAAAGTCCATAGTTTCTCTAGTCCACGGTCGACAGTCCAATGCTGTTTCCTTAAGGACTCGAGTGAATAGCGATTATTTACGCATGTAATA
>CALDJV010000179.1 GCA_937899305.1 uncultured Cytophagaceae bacterium | reverse complement strand
ATAACGGAGAGTTGATGTATCTGGAAGGCTTTATAACCGAACGAAAGAAATAAGACCTTTTTTGGTACAGAATACAGGATATTTTCACGAAGCCTCTGATAATTTCAGAGGCTTTTTTGTTAATCTAGTCGTTCGTGTAAACATTCTCCCTTAAACACGTTAAATCATAATACCTATGAACACACAACAACAATTATGAAAAAACGATACCTATATTTATTTACCCTCGTAATGGGGTTGGCAGTATGTAATCCGGGGTATGCCCAAGTAGGTGATATTATTGGCGCAGCAGGATCGATTGGTGAAGGTTGCGGCAATGGGTGTGATGCCGGAGCGGGTTGTGCCAATGGATGTAATGCCACTGATTTGTTCTTTTTTACCGATTTTTTAGCCTGGAATAGCCAGTGGATTGAAAACCGGGCAAACTATCCAGTACCCATTGGTGTAGAACTCATGCTTGATGCCAGCATTGTACCTATCAAATACAATGTATACCGCCCCCGGATCAGAGTCAATTTGGGTTTTTTGTCTACTGATTATCGCTACAGTATCTTGGTAGAAGAAAAACTGGGTGAAACTGACATTTACGCAACCCATGATTGGCAAATGTTTGTGCTCAACCCGGTATTGACCAACGACTTTGCCATGCGTCTCGGTGTGGGGGTGGTGTACGAGGAAGTGAGTCGCAATGTGTTTCAAGATTATAACTTGGGGCTTGATTTTTATTTGTTTGATCAGGCGGTAAAACTTGCTATGGAAGGACGATACGCTTACAACTATACCGCTCGAATATCACCGCGCACAGAGCTAAATGGAGCCTTGAAGTTTAGGATTTTGGATACTGAAAATATGAAGATTTACGGTGGATTCAATGCTTTTTATGCCCGTTATTATGAGTCCATTGACTTGTGGAGCGTAGGAGTAGGGCTTAATTTTAGGTTTGAATAATGATTAAGTAACGTATTCGCAATAACAGCCTGATTTAGTCAGTAGCAGGTGACTTAATCATCTGAATAACTAACCCGTAAGGTGATGCTGGCAGCATTCTTTCTACTTGTAGTATGACTGGAGAGAAGTGCTGACTCAACATTTTTGAAAAATCATTGATATTGTGTACGGCTAAGTTATTGGTATCTTTTAGATATCCTCGACTGACTAATTTCTCATCATTTAAGTAAATAGTAGCCCCCACGCGACTCAATGCGACCATTTTTTTGCAGAAGGCCAAGTCTCGTTCTTGTAAGTTTTCTTGGTGCACACTAAGACTCCCCAATGAAAATACCCAATCAAATTTCTGATCGCCAAAATCGTAGGCCAAAAACTCTTCACAGAGAAACTGCGCCTGATCATCTTGACCGTACTTTTTTAGGGCAATGTCGTGAAAGGTCGCAAGTATTTCCAAACCAGTATATTTCCCTTTAAATTGTTTATGCTGGCGTAGAAACTCCTTAAAGTGGCCTTCTCCTGAACCCACATCTAATACCGACTGTAAGGTGGGCCAGTTTTGGTAGCTGCACTCAGACGACAAGGTATACAGTTGCTGGGCATAGTCCATGCTCGACCAACCTGCACTGATCCCATGATGCTTTATATAGTCGGTGTAAAAGTCAATAATACGTTGATCATCAATTAGTCCCATGTGTTCTTTATTTAAGTAATAGTCCACAACATTCAGTCCATAGCTTATTCGAGTGTGTGTTTACACTACTCATCATTATAAACCAATGATGTATACCTAGATAAGTAGTGAAATTATTTTTGAATTCATAACCAATTAAACAATCAATTTTGACTAAAATTACTTCTTAGAACCCCAAACGAAAACTAATTTTTCAATTGGAATACGGCTTGGGCAGTTACTTCAATTGGATCGCGTAATGCAGAAAAAAATGTAAATGTTTTATCCTCATTATTTTGGCTCAGGTATAAAATATCAGCATCGTATTTTTGATCAACAGTATGTACAGGGTTGTGCAGTATACCTTGTACTTGCTCAAATAAGAGGCGGACTTTTTCTGTTTTCGAATCTACTGCATTGTAAAAGTTTCCATTGACCAAAAGGTGGTGGTGTTCTGGAAAATAGCTGAATGTGACCTCGGTCTGGCCATAATTTTTATAAGTAGGCAACAAAGGCCCACTGACGGCTTCCACCGGGAGCTTTTGGGCGTTTTTAAATGAATTAAAGGCATTGGTGTTGCTATCTTGGTTGGTTTCGCGAACCCCTGATGCCAAGGCTTGAACCACCTGGTTTCCTAAATGAATGGTGATATGATTGACTGCGTCATAATCGAGGCTACACAGCTTGATAATGGGATGATGGCTTTTTTTTAACGCTGAATCAGCCTGGGTACTAATCTTAGGTTGATTGTGTAGGGGCTCTTCGGTAGTATTACAAGCGAACCAAATGGCGTCTTGGAGATGAATTTGATGCGTCTGGTTGGCTATTTTATAGTGAAGCGTCAAGGTAGAGAAGTGCTCTTCTGAACTGTTGAAGTAATAATGGAGTGCGGTAGGTGCTTCCTCATTTTCTACCTTGAAAATATCAACTTGGTCATCATTCAATAAAAACGCGGTATCCAGGCGTTCACGGTAGCATTGGAGGATTTGTCTCATCCAATGTGATGCTTTTGGATGATCCAAAGCAATGTAATATTCGGTTTCTTGACCCAACAATTTAAATACAAAGCGCTTTTCTTTTGCCCGAACAGCAAAGGTGTCTACATAAGTTGGTTCTACTGTTTCTATCATCCTATATTAAAGCCAAGGTTTTCTTCCATTTTTTCTTTGTCTAACTCCTTCATCTCGATGACTTGATTTAAAAAGGAATTAATATCGGGTTCGTGACTTTTCCAAAAATTGTAAAGTTTCTCATGGTACATTTGATAAGGATCAAAACCATAAAAATCCAATCTTTGCATTTGTTTGCGAAGCCATCGTTTCCAAAATTTTACTTTTTTCTCCTGGGTATATTGAGGATACTCTTGCCAAGAGTGCGTCACCATATCGGTTTCATTTTTAAAGACATAGTAAGAGGCATTGGTGGCTTTTTCTTGTTTTTCAGCTTCGGTAAAATTTAAACTTGGGATTGCACAGATCTCGTCCCCAAAAAGTTTGACAGTAGCCATTTGAGACTGGGAGTGAACTTCTATGAGGTAAGTCAGAATGTCGTAGAACGCTGGATTGTCGAGAAAAAGTCTAAAGCGAGCTGGATGATTGCGTAGATATACGTGCACCTCTTTGCCAAAATAATTGGTGGCTGGTGCTCCTATTCCCACTATCGCTGTGATATACTGATCATAAATATTAAAATCTAAGTTCATACGCTGCTATTAATTACCTGCAGGAGTACCAAGCTGTGACAATGTAATTTGCTGTTCAAAATGATACTCCTCTGTTTCTTCTTTTATGTTTGGTATATTACCCGTTTTATTTTAGTAAGTGATTTTAGTGTAAGGTAAGGCTTTTTTTAACCTTTCAGACTCGAGGATAAAGGTTTCACTGCCAACCGATAAGTGTTTGAGCTTGATAAAGGCTTCCAATTCTTGGGGCATTGTTTCTTCATCCGTAATATGCAGATGGGTTAGTTCGGGAAGCTTGGCTAAATACTGAAAATAGTGTAATTGATTGGTGGGGTTGGGGGCTATAGAATAAATTTGTATAGACTGTAACCGGGGTAAGCTGGGAAGCTGGGGTGGAATATTGAAATCCCTGGGGCCTGAAATGGTGAGACTTTGTAAGTTTTCTAATCGATGTAACGACTCGAACATTTTTTTCAAATTGATATGATGGTCACACATCACCGTCAATTCTTTGAGGTGAGGCATTGCTCCCAGGTATTTTACCGTGGTATCCTCTTGATTTGGCGCTATATAAATGGACAATCCTTCCAGGTGAGGCATCCGGCGGAGTATTTCAAAAGTGGCCACTATGTCAAACTGAGCATGATGCAAAAGGTGTAAGTGGGTTACTTGGGTTAACTGCAGCAAATCTTCAGAAATGTTGGTTTCGAAGTACAATTCTAACGTTCGCAAATGAGGTAACCGTTGGAGTATTTGGGTGTTTTGCTTGAATGTATCATTTACCTTCAGGCGAAAAGTATGCAGCTTTTGTAGTTGGGTCAGGCATTCCGGAATTTTAGAAATGAATTTGGATTTAAATTGTTCCAAATTTTTTAGTTGAGAAAGGTTTTCCAGCACGATTTGTTCTTGGCTTGACAATCTCAAATGGATTTGTTTCAGGTTTTTTAATTGTCCGATATGTTGGGCAATGGTTTTGGCTTTTATTCCAGAGACATCGAGGTACTCGAGTTGAGTAAGTTGGAAAATACGATCTATAGTGTCTAAAGCGAGCTTTGGCATTCTTTTGGGCAGTTCCAGCGAAGTCAGCTGAGTCAGTTTGTCCAAGTTCCCCAAGCCAGTACCTTCAAACATGCCTCCTGAAACTTTCAGTTGTAGAGTACTTACCTGAGTAGCCTTCAATATTTCGTCTGGAATGGTATGGGCTTGATTGAAAATAAGTGATAATGTTTTTAGATGGTGCCAATGAGGGAAGTTTGGTGGAGTCTGAATGCCTGATCTTTCACTAGATACGATTTCTAAATGATGTAATCGAGCTAGGTCCAAGAAAGGTAAAAAATCAAACAAGTGACTATTAAAACGTTTCACTTCTTGTAAGTTTTTAAACGCTTGAAAAATCAAAGGATAATCCTCCCAATCAATGTTGTGGCGACTTAAAATACTGGTCAATGTTGAAATATCAACACTTTCTAA